>JAACFE010000065.1 GCA_009937525.1 Gammaproteobacteria bacterium | reverse complement strand
GCCGCAGGCAGTCGGCCCGCAGCTCCGCTGCGGGATGCTCCGATGCCGGCGCCAGTATGTGCGTATCGCTGATCTGGGCGATTAGCATACGTATGCGGTATCCGTGTCAATCAGAAGCCTGACGGGCGAGCCCGTCATAATATTCCCTCAGCACGTCAACCACCTCGGTACGGCTGAACTCCGGCGGGATCGGCTCGCCGTTGGCGAACATCTCCCTGAGCCGCGTCCCGGAAATCGCCAGCCTGTCGCCGGCGTCGTGCGGACAGGTCTTGCCGGTCGCCATCCCGCCGCAGGTGTAGCAGTAGAACGTTATATCGATCTTCAGCGGTTGGGTCTTCAGGCTGCCTTCGTCGAGCGTGTCGAAGATGTGGTGGGCATCGAAGGGACCGTAGTAGTCACCGACACCGGCATGGTCGCGTCCAACGATCTGGTGCGAACAACCGAAATTCTGCCGCAATACCGCGTGCAGCAGCGCTTCCCGCGGGCCCGCGTAGCGCATCTCTATCGGGTAGCCCGCCTGCAGGATGGTGCCGTGTACAAAATAGTTGTTGACGAGGGCATCGATCGCCTTGACCCGCACCTCGGCCGGAATATCGCCGGGTTTCAGGGCGCCGAGCACCTGGTGAATCAGGACGCCGTCGCAGATCTCGATCGCGATCTTTGCCAGGTGTTCGTGGCTCCTGTGCATCGGGTTGCGCGTCTGGAACGCGGCGACCTTCGACCAGCCGCGCTCCTGGAACAGTGCACGCGTTTCGGCCGGTCGGTGATAGAACCCGGCGTAGGTCTCGGGGAAATACCCTTCGGACAGTGTGCGGACGGGTCCACCGAGATTGACCGGCCCCTGCTGCATGACCTTGTCCGCTCCCGGGTGCGCCGTGTCCGTCGTGCGGAACACGTGCGAGCATTCGAATTCCCGGTCGATGCCGTACTTTTCCTCGACGGTCAGGATTCCCAGAAGCTCGCTGCTCTCCCCGTCCACCAGCGCCACGTCTTCGCCGATGCTGATACTGTCGCCGAGATCCTGCGCACAGGACAACGTGATCGGGATGGGCCAGAAGATCCCGTTGGAGAGCGTCATGTGCTCGCAGCAGCCGTGCCAGTCGGCTTCGCCCATGAAGCCGTCCAGCGGCGTGTAGGCACCCATGCCGAGCATTAACAGGTCGGACACCTCGCGGCTCGACAATGGGACCTGCTTCAAGCGTTCGGCTCGTTTTGCCTCCTCCGCTCGTTCGGTTTCGGGCAATAACAGAGGCTTGAGCGAGTCGGCACCGTGCGGCGGAACAAGGTTCGACATTATGATCCCCTCTCCAGAGACAAATCGATGTGGCGTCGCACCCCTTTATTGATCATCGAATCAGCGCGACGCCACCAATGGCAAACAAGGCCAGAAATACGGTCTGCGCCAGCATTACGCCGACGGGCGCAGGCCCGACTTCGGTCAGCGACTTGAGCGAGGTCTTCACGCCGAGAGCCGCGACGGCGGTGAGCAGGCACCAGCTCGACACCGGCGTCAGGACAGTATGCGCCTGCGCGGGGACCCATCCAAGACTGTTGACGACAACCAGCGCGACGAAGGCGACGAGAAACCAGGGCAACAGGGGTCCACCCGGCGCGTCCGGGGAACGGCGGCGATGCATGACCAGTGAGATGACGACGACGACAGGTACGAGGCAGGCTACGCGAATGAGTTTCACCAGTGTGGAGATCTCACCCGCTTCGTCGGAGATGATGTAACCCGCGCCGACCACCTGCGCGACATCATGGATGGTCGCGCCGAGGAACACGCCGGCCGTGACGTTATCGTACTGAAGGTAGGAAACGAGCACCGGATAAACAACCATGGCGACCGTGCTGAGGGCGGTCACGCCGGCCACGGTCAGAATCGTGTTGCGTTCATGATCCTTGTGCGTCGGCAGCACTGACGCGATTGCGAGCGCGGCCGATGCACCGCAGATGGCGACCGCACCGGCCGAGAGGATGGACTGGTCGCTCTTCAGGCCGCCAATGCGCCCGATCAATGCACCCACCAGGATCGTCGCTACCACGGCCGCCACAATCAGGGCGAGCGCCTGCCAGCCGAGTTGCATGACCTCGGCCGTTGTAATCCGTATTCCGAGTAACGCGACGCCGATCCTCAGAATGTGGCGGCTTGCAAATCGAATCCCGCGTGCAAAGCGTTCATCCTCGGTTAGAAAGTTGAATGCCATTCCGAATAACAGGGCGTACAGCATCGCGGGACCACCGAGGTGATCACTGACGAATCTCACGGCGAGTGCGATGGTCGCGCTGAGCAGCAGGCCGGGCATCGCGTCCCGCAGGGTATCGGTCATCGATTTCATTCGAAGTCAGCAGCCATGAAGGCGAAACGTCCCTTCCGAACCGGAAGACGCGAGACGCTATCATGCCAGTGACATGCACAAATAAAAACCGGAAGCAGTCCCTGCCTGCTTCTCAGGAAATAATAATCATTTACACCCGTTACGGCGTCGCGCGCAGCACAGCCAGCAGGGTCTCCGCGATCAGGCTGTAGCCGGAGACATTCGCATGGATATCCGGCCCGACTGGCGGTGGCTCACACATGTAGGTGAACGTGCAGATGTTCGCGACGTTTACCGGCAGTTCGTCATTGGGCGGCGGCAACGGCGACGGCACCCTCGTGACGAAGTTGTCGGACTCGAACGCGGTATAAACATCAGCCATTGCTATGCCCGCAGTCGCGTAGGTCGATGACAGCGCATCGTTGAATATGATAGCGGCATCGGCTGAAGCCGTCGCAAGCACCTCGCCGTCGAGACCGTCCAGCCACGACGAAAGATAGGGATTGTAGTAATTCATGCCGACGATCGTCGCAGCCGGGTCGGCAGCATCGTTCAACGCCGCCAGCACCGTCGCCAGATCTGTCGCTATCTGCCCGGAGACGTCGGTGACACAATTCATATCCACCGCATCGGTGATGCAATCGGCATTGCGAAAATCATTACCGCCGATATCGATCGTCAGCAGCAGCACCCTGCCGGCGTTATCGCCAAGGAAATCGACCGCCGCGTCGAGCTGGGAGCCCGCCAGATACAGGCAGCTGCCACCATTGATCATGTCGTCCAGCGTCTCTCCCGGACAGCCGAGCTTCTCGAGGCGCAGCTCGCGGTTCGGTCCGGCGGCCTCGAATTCCGCCCTGACCTGGTCGAACAGCTGGTCAGCGTATCCGTCATTCGTCGGCAGCAGCGTGCCGCTGCTGTTCGGCCGCACACCAACCGACAGCGAATCACCGAGCGAAACGTAGTAGAAGACATCCGCATCGTTGCCGATGTCATTGATTGCGTCGACCGCCTCGTTTGCCGCATCGCAACCCGCCACTGCCAGGGCTGCCGTAGCGAGAACCGAGTAGCGCGCCGCGTGTCGTACAGGATCCAGTGCTTTCATGACGTGACCTCCGGCCGAACACTATTCCACACAGGGCAAACGCAGAACCGAGACGCGACTCACAGTTGCCGCGAAAACACGCTCTAATCGCCGTCCCCGACGTCGAACAGTTCGATCCAGTGCCTTACCGGTACCTCCGATTGCGATCCCAGGTGCAGTTGGCAGCCGATATTCGCGGTGACTATCTGTTCCGGCTTACCGACGGACAGGGCCGCAAGTTTGCGATCGAGCAGTCGCCGGCTGATTTCCGGCTGCAGCAGGGAGTATGTGCCGGCGGAACCGCAGCACAGGTGCTTTTCGGATGTTGCAACGAGCGGCACGCCGGCCCGCTCCAGGATGCGCTCGAGCGAGCCGTCCAGCTTCTGGCCGTGCGACAGCGTGCACGGACAATGCACGGCGGTGGCCCGTTTGACGACCGAATCACGAAACACGCTCAGGTCTTCCGCCTCGAGCACTTCCGACAGGTCCTTTGCGAGTTCACTGACGCGCCGGGCTCGTGCTGCGTAGACCGGGTCGTCCTTCAAAAGGTCGCCGTAGTCGTCGAGCATCACCCCGCAGCCGGTCGCCGTGGACACTATGGCCTCCGCGCCCGCCTCGATATATGGCCACCAGGCATCGACATTACGTTTCATGAAGTCGAGACCCTCGTCCCGGGCAGCGAGATGATAGCTGACAGCGCCGCAACAGCCGGCCGACGCCACATCGATCAGGTCGATACCGAGACGTCGCAACACCCGACGCGCTGCGTCATTGGTCCTGGGCGTCGCGGCTGCCTGTACGCAGCCGGCCAGCACGATCATCGTTCGCTGCAGTGGCGGCTGTGCGACGCCCGGTCGAGGCAAGACTTGTCGGGGAGGGACTTGATGCCGCAGGCGCGGAGGTAAGAACCACTGCGCGATCCGGCCGGTTCCAAGCAGCAGTCTGACGCGCCCGGGGAACGGAAAGATCTTTCTGGCGAGACTACGTTTCAGACTGTCGGCGAGCGGACGTCGCGTCTTTTGCTCGACGATCTCGCGGCCGATATCGGCCAGCCTCCCGTAGCGCACGCCGGAAGGGCATGTCGTCTCGCAGGCACGACAGGTGAGGCATCGGTCAAGGTGCATGCGCGTCGCATTGCCCGCCTGTCCACTTTCCAGCATGTGCTTGATGAGGTAGATACGACCGCGTGGGCCATCGCGCTCGTCGAATAACTCCTGGTACGTGGGGCAGGTTGCGTTGCAGAAGCCGCAGTGCACGCAGCTCTTTATGATGTCGGCGGCCTCGCGCGCGAGCGCGTCGCCCTCATAGTCGCTGTGCAATTTCAGATACACGGCGCGCCCCTACATCCAGGAATAAAGGCGACCGGGATTGAACACGCCGACGGGATCGAGCGCCCCTTTCAGTTGCAGCAGCGTCTTCCGGTAGGCCGCGCTGCGTGCCGGAAAGACGTCGGCGCCCTGCACGGCGCCGCGCACCTGCCAGAGCTCGCCGCCGGCATCCCGGACGTGCCCTTCAAGGGTGTCCCGATCGCGGCGAGCCGTCACCCACCTGCGCGCACCACGCCAGTCGATGAGCCAGCCTTCATCCTGCTCGAAGTGATCGTGGGTAGACCGCAGCAAGAAACACCAGAGATCCTTCGCATCGGCGAAGAACGGCAGGTTCATTTCCCCGAGCCGGGACCAGAAGTCATTGCCGTCCGGCAGGATCTCGCCCTCGATTCGCGCGGCGGCAGCACCGATCACGGATGCGGGCCCGGCCAGGCGAACGTACATGTCGCCCGCGTACCAACAGGCACCCGCCAAAGGCACTGGTCCGCGGCAGATCTCGTTCATGATGCGCAGGGACTCCCCTGCTCCGATCGGCCGGCAGACAGTGACGCTGGTCTCCGGTTTGGGCACGACTTTGAGCGTTACTTCGGTGATGATTCCGAGCGTACCCATTGCGCCGGCCTGCAATCTCGACACGTCGTATCCGGCCACGTTCTTCATGACCTGGCCACCGAAACGCAGGTGCTCGGCTTTGCCATTGATGATCCGTACACCGAGGACGTGATCACGAATCGAACCGTTCCATGGCCGCGATGAACCCGACAGGTTGCAGGCCAGCGAGCCTCCGACGGTTGCCTTGCCACCAAACTCCGGGGGTTCACTTGCGAGCACCTGGTTCTCCTCTGCGAGCACTTGCCGCAGCTCCGAAATCGTCGTGCCGGCACGAACCGTTATTACCAACTCGGTGGGCTGGTAGTCGACGACACCGGAATGCTCGCTCACATCCACCGGATCGCCCTGCTGCTCGCGTCCCAGGAATTGCTTGCTATTGCCGCCAATGATGCAAAGCGGCCGCTGCGCGGCGGTCGCCGCCCGGACCCGGTCCAGCAACTCCGCGATAGCCGTCACGTCGAGCGGTACTCCTGGCATCGCTTCAGCGTCGGAACCCCTTTCCCGGGATTCAGGAGCGCATCGGGATCGAGGGCATCCTTGATTGCATTCAACTGGGCCAGCTCGGCATCGCTGAACTGGTCCAGCATTTGCTCGAGTTTCTCGACGCCGACGCCGTGCTCTCCCGTGATGCACCCTCCCGCATCGACGCATATCCTCAGAATCTCGGCACCGAACGCCTCGGCTTTCTGCAGCTCGCCGGGCTGGCTTTCGTCGAACAGTATCAACGGGTGCAGGTTGCCATCGCCTGCGTGAAAGACGTTTGCGACACGCAGACCGTAGTCTTTCGAAAGCCGGCTGATATCGCTCAATACCCGTGACAGCATCCGGCGCGGGATCGTACCGTCCATGCAATAGTAGTCCGGCGAAATGCGCCCGACGGCGGGGAATGCCGATTTCCGCCCTTTCCAGAACAGCAGGCGCTCGGCTTCGTTCTGCGACACCCGGATCGACCGCGCGTTGTGCTGCCGGAACACGGCCGTGACCTGTTCGATGCAGTGCCGGACCTCCTCCTCTGTGCCGTCCAGTTCGCAGAGCAACAGGGCCGCGGCATTCGTGTCGTAGCCTGCGCCGACGAAATCCTCGGCGGCCTGGATGGCATGGCTGTCCATCATCTCGAAGCCGGCCGGGATGATCCCCTCCGCGATGACCGCACTTACGGCGTCGCCAGCGTGCTCGAGCTGATTGAACGACGCCAGTATCACCTGGCAGTGCGACGGCACCGGCGTAAGCTTGACCGTGACTTCGGTTACCACGCCCAGCATGCCCTCGGACCCGATCATCAGCGCCAGCATATCGGGACCAGCGCCGGCCAGCCCCTCGCAGCCTACAGTGATGATCTCCCCGTCGATGGTGACGACCGTCAGCTGTACGACGTTATGCACGGTCAGCCCGTACTTCAGGCAATGCACACCGCCCGCGTTTTCCGCGACATTGCCGCCGATCGAACAGGCGATCTGCGACGACGGGTCCGGTGCGTAAAACAGCCCGTGCGGGGCACAGGCCTCGCTGATCGCGAGGTTGGTGACGCCGGGCTGCACGCGGGCCAGGCCGGCGTCCGGATCGATTTCGAGGATCCTGGAAAGTCGCGTCAATGACAACAACACGCCATCCCGGTGCGGCAAGGCCCCGCCCGAGAGGCCCGTTCCGGCGCCACGAACGACCACCGGGATACGGTGCTGACTGCACAAGCGCAGGGTCTTTTGCACCTGCTCCGTCGACGATGGCAAAACGACGAGGCCGGGCATCTGCTTGTACACCGAGAGACCGTCACATTCGAACGGCCGCTTGGACTCCGTCGCGGATACGACGTATCGCTCACCGATGAATTCACGCAACCTTTCCGCCAGGGCGGCGGTGTCCGCGATGTTGGATATTTCAGCCGTTTTCACGTGCTCGACAGGAAAAAATACACACGCCGACAATATCGTAAGACACCTTAGTCGAACAGGGGCATCATCCTCAACCACACCTTCCGGCACCGGACTGCTAATTCGAGGTCGCGATTCGGGGCTTGTAGCGTGCTCGATAAACGATCATATTGCGTCACTTATGCCAGAAGGATCAGAAAAACATACGCTCTATATAATCATCATCAGCTGCATCGCGACGATCGGGGGCTTCCTGTTCGGCTTCGATAGCGGCGTTATCAACGGGACGGTCGACGGATTACAGGGGGCGTTCAACTCCGACAGCGTAGGCACCGGGTTCAACGTTGCGTCGATGCTGCTCGGCTGTGCGGTGGGGGCATTCTTTGCCGGACGCCTTGCAGACCGCTTCGGGCGACGCGGGATCATGCGCGTCGCCGCCGTGCTCTTTATCGTCAGTGCCTGGGGTTCCGGCATCGCATCCGCGTCCGCCGAATTCGTCGTCTATCGGGTACTGGGCGGCCTCGCCGTCGGCGCCGCGAGCGTCCTGGCCCCGGCATACATATCGGAAGTCGCGCCGGCCAGGTACCGCGGCGCGCTGGCAACGGTGCAGCAGATCGCGATCATTTCGGGCCTGTTCGTCGCCTTCATCAGCAACTATCTGCTCGCCGGCGCTGCCGGCGGGTCGACCAGCGAATTCTGGCTGGGATTCGAGGCGTGGCGCTGGATGTTCTGGGTCGAGATCCTGCCTGCGTCGATCTTCCTCGTTGCCCTGCTGATGATCCCGGAGAGTCCCCGTTACCTGGTCCTGAGCCGACACCGAAACAAGGCCCTCGAGGTGCTGACGAAGCTCATAGGAAGGGAGGCGGCGGAACGCAAGGTCGAGGAAATCGATCATTCGTTGGCCGCCGACCACCACCGGCCGCGCATGCGTGACCTGATCGATCCGGCCACGAACCGAATCCGTAAGCTCGTGTGGGTCGGCATCGGTCTTGCCACGCTGCAGCAGCTCGTAGGCATCAATGTCGTCTTTTACTACGGAGCGGTCCTGTGGCAATCCGTCGGCTTCACGGAGAGCGATGCGCTGCTGATCAACATCATCAGCGGCGGACTCAGCATCGGCGCCGTGACGGTCACGGTCTTGCTTATTGACAAGATCGGCCGCAAACCCATCCTGCTGATCGGTTCGATCGGCATGTCGCTTTCGCTCGCGATGCTCGTCGTGGCATTCGTGAATGCGACGACGAACGCCAACGGCGAATTGACGCTCGAAGGCATCTTCGGTCCCCTCGCGCTGGTCGCGGCAAATGTCTACGTCGTGTTCTTCAACTTTTCCTGGGGGCCGGTCATGTGGGTCATGCTCGGCGAGATGTTCCCGAACCAGATACGCGGTACCGGTCTCGCTGTAAGTGGCCTCGCGCAATGGGGCTCGAATTTTGCAATCACGATGACATTCCCGATCATGCTTGCAAGTATCGGGCTCGGCGGCGCTTACGGCTTCTACACGCTTTGTGCAATTCTTTCCATCGTCTTCGTGGTGAAGATGGTGCACGAGACGCGCGGCATGGAGCTCGAGGACATGAGCGGCTAGACGGGGATCCCGCGATTGTTTTCACCGCGGCGCGGCGTTGTCGGCGGATTCCATACTACTCGCCAACCGGTGGGTCGGACCGTGCTCGACCTGCATAGAAATGGATCAGATGGTTTCGACGAGCGCCCTGAGCGCGTCCCAGTTGCCCGTTTCTTCGGCCTCGATAACCCGCTGGTGCATTTCTTCGACGGCGGCATCGATCTCGGCGACCATTGCCTGGAACGCAGGCTCGTCGCGCAGCGAAACCAGGTAAGGATCGAGTTCCAGTGGCCACCCGTTTGACAATACAGTGCCACGAAATCCTTCATCGATCGCCTCACGGAACGCCGCGAGCGCGTCGTAGGTCTTGCCTTGTAATGCCAGGATCTGCACATCGCGTATGCCTTGTCCGGAGATGCCCTGCCTGGGTAATGTTCGAACGACGGCCAGTGCCTTGTCGAGCAGCGGGCCCGCACCTTGTCCTTCGCCCAGATTCTGGAGGATGTAGGCATAGAACACCAGGTTGGTGACGTTGTCGGCATCGATTTCCAGGTCGGCGTCTGCCACAAACTCAGGATTGCTGCGTTCGGCAAACCGGCGCGCCTTGTCGAAGTCGCCGGCGAACATGGAAAACCCTGCGATCAGGTTCAGCTCGAGCAACCTCGGACTATCGGGGTTCATCGCGTTCTCGATGACCTCGGCAGCTCCCTTGAAATCGAGTTGAATGGCTTTTTCGAAGCTGGCGCCAAACGAGTACCAGGGGTGATCAGGCGTGACGCCGGAATACGTACCCAGGAGCTTGTCGAATTCCCCGAATTCGAGGTAGGGGGCAGCGAGTTGTGCGCCGCCAAGCGGGTCCTCGCTCAACTCGGCGCCCACCAATCCCCATGCAACGGCTTCGTCGAATCGGCCCAGACCCTGAAGATGATTCGAGAGATTCTGGTAACCGGTCGGCCAATCCGGATGAATGTTCACCGCCTTGACGTAAAGATCGAGCGCCTCTTCATTCTGCCCGCGCAGTGCATACATGCCCGGAAGATTGGCATACGGAATCTTGCCGAGCGGGTCGACGGCGAGTGAATCAGTGTAGAGTTCGATCGCCTCGTCGATGCGCCGCTGCGTGCCGCGGAGAGACGCGAACCACATATAGGCGGTCGCACTGTTCGGGTTGAGCTCCAGCGCCTTTCGCAAGTGCTCTTCGGCCTCTTCCAGTTCGGCGCTGTCGCGATTCTGTTGCCACATCTGGTGCTTCAGAAGCCCCAGAGACGCATAAGCATCGGACAGGTCGGGGTCAAGCTCCAGCGCTTTCTCCAGCGACGTCCGGGCGACGGTGAATGCCTCTTCTGGCGAGATCGCCTGGTGATTGTTGAGCATCAGAAGCACGCTGTCGGCGAGGCCTGCATAGGGTTCCGCATAGTCCGGATCCAGCGCGATAGCCTCTTCGAACTGCTCGCGCGCCTTTCGCATTGTCTCGAGACGGCGTTGGTAAAGATTGTCACGACCCTGCGTATACAGGTTGTACGCAGCCAGGCTGTCGGTGGGAATCTTGGCGAGACGCAACTGCTCTTCATTAGTGAGCGTCGCCCTCAGCGCCCTCGCGATCTCCGCCGAGATCTCGCTCTGAATCTCGAAGATATTGACGGTGCTGAGTTCCCGGTCATAGGTGTTCGCCCAAATATGTTGATCGCTCTCAGCATCAATCAACTGGGCCTGGATTCGCACATTGTCGCCGATCCGCTGTACCGAGCCCTCGAGAACTGTCCCGACTCCGAGCTCTTCCCCGATTTGCCTCAGGTTCTTCGTCGTCTGCCGGTATTCCATCACCGAGGTACGGGAGATGACTCTCAATGCGCCAATATTGGCGAGCCGGGTCAGCAAGTCATCGTGGATACCATCGGCGAACAGTTGATTCTCCGGGTCAGTGCTTCGACTTGCGAACGGCAGAACGGCGATGGATACGCGCTCTTCCTCGACCAACGGAGTCGCCGCCGGCTCCTCGTCAGCATCTCGCATGCCGGTGACGTTCAGCGTGACGGATACGCCCAGCGCGATCACCAGCAATCCGATGATTGCCCAGTCGAACTTTCGACCGGTTCGCGGAGTGATCGACTCAGCCCGGTCGACATTTTTCTCGAGCTTGACCCCCTCGGGTGTGACCTCGAATACCCAGGCAAGAACCAGAGATATGAGAAAACCGATCAGGACGACAATGACATAGGTCTGGAACGTAGATTCCGATGCCCCGAAAGTTGGCAGCAGCACCGAGCCCGCCTCGATGATAATCCAGGCGACGACGGCATAGGCGGCTGCGACGCGCAGGACATTGCGCCGCTTTAGTTCGGATAAGAATGAGCTCACGCGGATAATTATCGCCTATAACGCGGTCAGGATGCAGCAGGGAATTCGGCAGGTATTCGACCGGCGAACAAAATGGCTCCGCAAGGAGGCTTTTCTATGCTCTGGCGGCGCGGCGGCGAGTGAACCGCAAATAATGCCCAGCCACGGCAACAGGTCGGTCGGGTATTATAATTGACGCACCGGTTCCAGTTCTTTCACTGCGACATCACAAGGGGACACCGCATGGACGAGACGGAAATCCGACTCACAGCGGCCGAGACTGGAGATGCGCTCGCCGGACGCGCATCGCTGATCGCTATCCTGGGCCGACGTGGGACCAGGCCCGCCGCGTGGGGGACCAATCACCAATGACCGACGAATTTCGCGAACGCGCGTTGTACTACCACCGGCATCCCGTTCCGGGAAAGCTGCAGATCCAGCCGACCAAGCGCATGGTCAACCAGCTCGACCTGGCCCTGGCGTATTCGCCGGGGGTGGCGCTTGCTTGTGAAGAAATTATCAAGGACCCGTCGGAGGCGGCCAGCTACACGACGCGCGGCAACCTGGTCGGAGTAGTAACCAACGGGACGGCCGTGCTGGGGCTGGGGCCCATCGGGCCGCTTGCCTCAAAGCCGGTGATGGAAGGCAAGGCGGTGCTGTTCAAGAAGTTCGCCGGTATCGACGTCTTCGACATCGAGATCAACGAAACCGATCCGGACAAATTCGTCGACATTGTCGCCGCCCTCGAGCCCACGTTCGGGGGCATCAACCTGGAGGACATCAGAGCTCCCGAGTGTTTCGACATCGAGCGCAAACTGCGCGACCGCATGTCGATACCCGTGATGCACGACGACCAACACGGAACCGCCATCTGCGTCGCCGCTGCCGTTCGCAACGGACTGCTCCTGATCGACAAGCGCATCGAGGACGTGCGCCTCGTCGGAAGCGGCGCCGGCGCCGCCGCACTGGCGTGCGTCGATCTGCTGGTGGCCATGGGATTGCGCCAGGAGCACGTGACGCTCTGCGACATCGACGGTGTGGTCTACCGCGATCGCGAGAACATGGATCCTTACAAAGAGCGCTACGCGGTTGACGGCAACGCACGCGTACTCGATGACGTGATCGACGGAGCCGACGTGTTCCTGGGACTGTCCGCGCCGCGTGTTCTGAAGCCCGAGCAGGTCAAACGCATGGCCGATCGCCCGCTGATCATGGCGCTTGCGAATCCCGAGCCGGAGATTCGGCCGGAACTCGTTCGCGAGGTGCGGCCCGATGCAATCATCGGCACCGGCCGCTCCGACTATCCCAACCAGATCAACAACGTGCTGGTGTTTCCCTACATGTTTCGTGGCGCCCTGGACGTGGGCGCGACCGACATCAACGAGGCAATGAAAATTGCCTGCGTGGAGGCCCTGGCAGACCTGGTCATGGAAGAAGCCGACGAGGAGGTGGCCGCTGCCTACGGGGGCGGACAGTTGCGCTTCGGGCCCGACTACCTGATCCCCAAGCCCTTCGACGCGCGGCTGATCGCCGAGGTGCCGTTGCGGGTGGCGAAGGCGGCGATGGATTCCGGCGTTGCGACCCGACCCATCGAGGATCTCGATGCCTACCGGCACCGCCTCGAGACTTACGTTTTCCGCTCTGGCCTCGTGATGAAGCCGGTCTTCGAACGCGCCGCGAGGGAGCCGCGCCGACTGGTCTATGCCGAGGGCGAATCGATGCGGGTGTTGCGCGCGGTCCAGGTTCTGCGCGACGACGGCATTATTGCGCGGCCGCTCCTGCTCGGACGCCGGGAGGTGATCGAAACGACGATCCGCGACATGGGCCTGCACATCGTCTGCGACAAGGACTTCGACGTGCTCGATCCGTCCAATAACCCGAATTACGAAAGGGACTGGCAGGACTACCACCGCATCATGGAACGCAAGAGCGTGTCCCCCGCCGATGCACGCGCGGTTATTCTGACCCGAACCACGGCCCTGGCCACCCTGTTGCTGCATCGTGGCGACGTCGACGGCATGATCGGCGGCGTCAACGGTGGCTTCCACGAGCACCTGAGATACGTTCGGAACGTCATCGGCCTGGCGCCCGGGCTCAGAGATTTTTCCGCCGTTAACCTGTTGATCACGCCGAAGGGGAGCATCTTCATCACGGACACGTATGTAACTTATGAGCCGTCGGCCGAGCATATTGCCCAAACCACGCGAATGGCGGCCGACGTAGTGCGACGCTTTGGGCTGACGCCGAAGGCGGCACTCCTGTCGCATTCAAATTTCGGCTCCAGCAGCGCGCCGTCGGCACAGAAGATGCGCGATGCGCTGCAGATCCTGTTCGAAAGTGAGCCTGGCCTCGAGGTCGAAGGAGAGATGCACTCGGACGCCGCTATCTCGGAAGAGATACGCGAGCGCATTTTCCCCAACTCCCGCCTCAAGGGCAGCGCCAACCTGCTGGTCATGCCGGACCTGGACGCGGCCAACATTGCCTTTAATCTGGTCAAGGCAATGGGCGATGCCGTGAACGTCGGCCCGATCCTGGCCGGCGTGGCCAGGCCCGCTCACGTGTTGACACAATCGGTAACCGTGCGCGGCATCGTCAACATGAGCGCGATAGCCGTGGTGGACGCACAGGAGTACGAGACCGCCCGGGACTCAATGAAAGCTTAGGCGCGGCGGCGCCGGATTGTCCGATGCAGTTTGCTGCAGTACGTTCATGGCGAGAGGCGATAAAGTGAATACCATGTCTGACCAAAAACCAGCCAGCGACTCCCTGCTCGACCAGGTTGCAGGTGCCGAGAAGCTGTTCCTGGCGGGGCGACGTAGTCGCGAGGCTGACCTGGAAAGCGCCGTAAAGATCTTTCTCGAGCTCCTGCGTGGCTTCGAGAGTTTTAACTTCTCGGCGCCCTGCGTCACCGTGTTCGGCTCCGCGCGCTTCGATGAGAACCATGAATACTACCGGCTGGCCCGTGACTTGGGCGCGGCGCTCGCCAACGCCGGCTACGCTGTCATGACCGGCGGCGGCCCGGGTATCATGGAAGCAGCGAACCGTGGCGCAAAGGATGCGGGTGGCCTGAGCATAGGCTGCAGCATCCGTCTCCCGGAGGAGCAAAAACCGAACGCCTTTCTGGATAGATTTATTCAGATGGAGCATTTCTTTATTCGCAAGGTCATGCTGGTCAAGTACTCATCCGCCTTTGTCGTTATGCCGGGTGGGTTCGGCACCCTTGACGAAGCTTTCGAGGTCGCGACGCTCATCCAGACCGGCAAACTGGAACGCTTTCCGATTGTGGGAATGGGGCTGGATTTCTGGCATCAGCTTCGCAAGTTTGCGCGAGAAACCATGCTGACATCGGGTGTAATCAACGAGGACGACATCGCGTTCGTCCATCCGGTAGCGAGCATCGACGAGGCGCTGCAGTTTATCAGGGCCTGACTATTTGGCGGAGAGCGTGAGATTCACGCTCCGCCACCGGCGCTCCGTTCAGAGATTTATGACCCCTTTGGCGCTCCCCGGCCCCAGGTCGGCAAGCATGCCGTCATGCTCCTCGAGCAGGCGCCTGGCAGCCTGGCGAATCTGCTCTTTCGGAATCGATTCCCAGCCACTCGCATCCGTCGGCGGCTCGCCATCCAGCAGTTGCCTGGACAAGCCTTCGATCACGTACCAGTTTGCGAGTGGATGTGGCGCATTTCCCACGCGGTTCGCGGAATTATGAAAATGCTCCAGCAGTCGGTATGTCCCCTCGTCCGAGAAGACCAGCTCGGTCAGCTTGCCACGGTACTCCAGGTCTGAAGGCTGCAGCTCCGGGTAAAGTTCGTAGTCCGCAAAATGGCGTGCTTCGTGCTTCAGGAAGGACAGTTTGAAGCGCTCGGAATCGAGATCGTAGTGTCGGCACAAGCAATACAAGCCGTCTTCTTCTGCCCAGCCACCGGTACTGGTCATACCGAACGCAGCAAAATTGGACCAGCCATAGGACACGAAGTCGTCAAGGTAGTTGACATCGACCTCGTAGGTGCCGTCCGTCAGCTCGACCGACTCGGTAGCAGTCTCGTTCTTGGTCCAGATCATCAGATCGAGCAGCGGTGGCGTACGTCCACTCTGGGCGAAATGGCCCTCCTCGCCGATCAGCGCCTCCACGTTTTCCGCAAGCTTATCCTCGTCGTCGAGTGCACTTTCGTACCCACGGGAGACCAGTATGTCGTCCAGGCGGCTCTTAAACTGCTCTTCGACCTCATCGAGCGAGGCTGTCTGCATCAAGGCGTCGCGCCAGTACGACTGGAACAGCTCGGCGATCTCGCGCACGACGGCGCTCTCGACACTGGACAGATCCAGGCTATCGCTCCGCTCCACGAACCGGCGTTCGAATCGTTCCGCGAACATCTTTGAACCAGAATCATCGGGCTCGGCAGCAAACAGGGCTGACGCGCCGCTTACGTCACCGGCGAAGACCATTTTGAAATAGCTATTGAGCACCGGCGTCATCTGGCCGTGCTGAGCCCGGGCTGGGCTGCATATCGCGACCAATGCCATCAAGGCGATCGTGGCTGCCAGAGAGCTACGGACGTAAAAGTATTTTGTAAGCATCGATAGGAGCCTCTCATGTGGTTGCAGAGCTTAGTATGACGACGGGTACTGCGACCGCACCAGAAGTGTTCGCTTACAGCATCGATTGTTCGACAGCCGGGAGCCGCTATCGGTGAATGGGAGACGAACGGGAAGCCTCAGGGGGCCTCAGGCAGTAGTGACTCGACGACCTCGCGGTACCTGCGGCTCGAACGCAATTCCTGCCCGTCCTGCATTACGATCCAGTACTGCCCTTTTGTCGGGCCCGAAATCGCGGCGATCTTGTCGCTATTGACGATAATCGAACGATGGATGCGAAAAAACGTCCCCGGACCCAATGCCTGTTCATAGAAACTGATGGTTCCCTGTTTGAGATAGCTTTCTGCTCCCGTGACGAGTTCTACATAGTCGCCACTGGCTTTGATACAGGAGATATTTGCCGGATCGAGCTTGAAGACCCTGTTGCCTTTTGTGACGTTGATGGACCCCAGTTTCGCGGCAGCCGCAGGGGCTGATGTGAGCGGCTTGCCGGTAAGCTGCAGGTACAAGAGGCTCCACAGAATGTAGAGCAAGACGAAGTACAGCCCGTCCTTGAGGAGCGTGTGCAGGGGCAGCTCGACGAGCTTGTAGCCCAGCAGACCGAAGGTGATCGGATTCACGACGAGCGCCGAAATCAGCCCGGCAATAAGGGAAAGCCCGGCGATAAGCAGCAGACGCCCGACGAATCCTGCCGGATACCAGCCGTCGTAGACCGCCCTGATGAGGTACGAGCAGGCCAGCCCGACAATCGGGTTGTAGATGTTGCGGACCAGTGCGACTTGCATGTGACCGTATGTCAGGCCATACAAGAACAGCGCCATGCCGGCCAGCAGCCAGAAGACCGCGTGAAATACCCAGAAATCACGAGTGGAGCGGATCACAGTGCAGCTCGACCATTCATTGCTTGTGGAATCAGTCGCCCCCCAAATCGGTCGATAGCATGCCGCACAAGGCAGCAACGAGCAAAATTTTTGACCCGTTGGCCGCGGTATGCTTTTGCGGAGAGGGTGGGATGGCCGCTTCGCGGCCGGGCATGCGCCTGCGCCGCCGCGCCCGTCGAACAGGGTTCGAAAGCCCATACCGCACTCGGCCGGAAAACAAAATGGGCCCCGCGAGGGGGCCCATTTCTGTTTTCTGGCGGTGCGGCGAGTCCCG
>JAACFE010000064.1 GCA_009937525.1 Gammaproteobacteria bacterium | reverse complement strand
TGCTCCGCAGCCAGCCGCGCCGTGATCAGCGAGCCACTGCGACGGGCGGCCTCGACCACGAGGGTGCCGAGACTGAGCCCGCTGATCAGGCGATTGCGCTGCGGGAAGAACGCCCGGTTGGGCGGCGCGCCCAGCGGAAACTCGCTGACCAGTGCGCCGTGCCGGGCAATGTCCCGGGCGAGTTCACGATTCGCGGCGGGATACACGCGATCAATGCCGTGGCCGAGAAAGGCGACCGTCGTACCACCCGCCGCCAGCGCTCCGCGGTGTGCGGCCGCGTCGATGCCTTGCGCGAGGCCGCTGACGATGCAGAAGCCCATCGCCCCGAGGTGCCGGGCGAACTCGAAGGCATTCCGCGCGCCGCCGGCCGTCGGGTTGCGGCTGCCGACGATGGCGAGCGCCGGCAGGTGCAGAATCTCCGGGTCGCCATTGACAAAAAGCCGTTCGGGCGGACCGGCGATTCGGGTCAGCAACTCGGGATACGCGCCGTCGCCAGGCCTGACAAGGCGGTGGTTGTCATCCTGTAACCACTCCTTCTCGTCCACCGCGCATCCCGGATCGTGTGCCAAACTCGTTCAATCATACCCCGACGGCGTGAATTCACAGCAAGGCCATTCTTCGCGCAACGCGCAAAAAAAAACGGCGCCCGATGGCGCCGTTTCTCGATGCTCGCGAAACCCGGATCAGGTCGGGTTCCGTACGATGTCATGTATGTGGATTGCCTGCGTGGCCTCCATGACGAGTCCGTAGCCGATGCGGTCGTAAACCTTGAACACCATCAGGGTGCCGGCTTCCTCGTCGGGGAGGCGTACCTTACCGCCCGCGAAACGGTCTTTTATGGTCTCGCCCGTCTGGTAGACGGTCAGGACGTCGCCGACCGAAAGACCATCTCGCGTACCGCGATTGAGTACGACAACCTGGTACTGGCCGATCTGCGTTACGCCGCCCACGACCGAGATGATGCGCCCGTCAATGGGGCTGCTCGGTGAGCGCGGATAGAAGTTCAGCGGGATGTCGACAGACTCCGGAATCAGCCTGTCACCAGGAACCGCTTCCTGGTTGCTGTCCGTCAATGCAATCGTCGCCGGGTCGCCGCCACGGCGCAGCGTGCCTTCGCCAATGAATTTGCCCTGGTAACCGATCAGGCGGTTGTCGTCGGGATCGACCAGGGGTCCACCGACTTCCACGACGTTGTAACGCGAGCCGAGCTGGGCATCATCCAGACCGCGAACATAGACCAGGTTACCGGCCGACGCGATGAGATGGTCACCCTTGGTTGCCAGCAAGTGCGGCAGACGATCCGCCTCGCGCTTCTCCAGCACGGCACCGCTCGACAGGAACGCGGAAACGGATTCGTAGGGGATGCTCGTTACCGCCTGCGTGATCGGCGATATGCGCGCCTGCGGCGAAAGGCGATAGGTCGAGGCACGAACGTTGGTGATGCGCGGCTGTCCGTCAATGTAGACGAGCGCCAGGACATCGCCCGGATATATAAGGTGCGGATTCTCGATCTGGGTATTGATGTGCCAGATCTCGGGCCAGAACCACGGATCCTTCAGAAACGTGGAGGCGATGTCCCACAGGGTATCGCCGACCTGTACCACGTACTCGTCGGGATGGTTGTCCGCGAGCGGTACCGGCTCGCTTACGCGTTCCACGACGGGCCTGCTGTACTCCGGGGTCGATGACTGTGCCGGGCTTTCGTAACTTGGCGGCGGCGCGCTCGCCGGCGCCTGGACCGCGACCTCGTCATCATCGTCCGCGAACGGGTTCAGTGAGCAACCGGCCAGAGTGGCGGCCAGCGCAGCAGCGGTGAGCCGAATGAGGGTGTTCAGGCTTTGTGTGCGGGGGACCATAATTCGCGGGTGCTCCATATTTGCGGATTCAAACCGGGCCTGTCGCGGCATTGCTATAATATGTCGTTCCGGCATTGCCACGGCTGCCAATTACGTCACATTTCCGGCCCAAAAAGCGCCCGGAGACGCCTCGTGATAGGCCGCATTTTCTGAAACTTATTCAATTAAGTCAAACGTTTAGAGAATTTTTATAGATTTTTACGCGAGACCCGGGTGAATTAATTATGTCCTGAAGGGGTCATATTGGACGTTCTCACCCGGGAATTGCTGCAGGCGAATTATGGCAAAACTGACGATTCTGGAATTTCCCGATCCGCGATTGCGCAAGAAAGCCGTGCCGGTGGAGGCCGTCGATGACGAGTTGCGCGCGCTGATCGATGACATGTTCGAAACCATGTATGCGGCTCCCGGCATCGGGCTTGCGGCGACGCAGGTCGACGTTCACAGGCGCCTGCTCGTGGCGGACGTGTCGGCCGACAAGGAACATCCGCATGTCTTCATTAATCCCGAGATTCTCGAAAAGGATGGCGTAACGGTCACCGAAGAGGGTTGTCTTTCCGTCCCCGGCTACTTCGAGGAAGTCAAACGGGCGGAGCACATCCGCGTGCGCTACCTCGATCGCGATGGCCGCGAATGCGAGGACGAGTTCGAGGGGCTGCTCGCTGTTTGCGTGCAGCACGAGATCGATCATCTCGACGGCAAGCTCTTCGTCGACTACCTTTCCGAGGCGAAGCGATCACGTATTCGCAAGAAGCTCGAAAAAGAGCGGCGCCACCATAGCGCTGCGGTAGTCATCTGAGCAGCCCGCGCCACGAGCCGAAATTCCGACATGACCCAAGCGAGAGTGCTGTTTGCCGGTACACCGGAGTTTGCGCTCGCATCGCTGATGGCATTGACGGACGCCGGCATCGTGCCGCTCGCCGTTCTCACGCAGCCGGATCGGCCTGCGGGGCGTGGCAAGCGGCTTACCGCGAGCCCGGTCAAACGCTTTGCGCTGGAACTCGGTATCGAGGTCCTGCAGCCGCCGACGCTGAAGGATCCGGAGGCCGTCGCCAGGATCGCGGTATTCGAACCCGACATCCTGGTCGTGGCGGCATACGGCCTGATTCTCCCCCAGAGCGTTCTCGATATTCCGTCCAGGGCCTGCGTCAATGTGCATGCATCGCTATTACCGCGCTGGCGCGGGGCTGCACCCATCCAGGCAGCGATTCTTGCGGGCGACGCAGAGACCGGCATCAGTCTCATGGCTGTTACCGCCGGACTCGACAGCGGGCCTGTCTACGTCAAGGAAGCGCTCGCGATTGGCGGGGAAGAGACGGCCGGGGAGCTGCACGATCGCCTGGCCACCCTGGGCGGCGAATTGCTCGTGCGGCATTTCGACGCGATCGTGAACGGAACCCTCGAAGCAATCGAACAGGACGAATCCCGGGCTACCTACGCCGGGAAGATCAGCAAGCAGGATGCGCAGCTCGACTGGGCTCGGCCGGCAGAAGAACTGCACCGCCAGGTCCGCGCCTACAATCCGGTGCCTGGCGCGTTCTTCCTGCTCGACGACATGCCGATCAAATGCTGGTCCGCAGGCATCGTTGCCGGTGCCGCCGGTACGCCGGGTGATGTCCTGTCCGCGGGACGCGATGGCATCGTCATTGCGTGCGGGCGGGACGCGCTGCGGCTGGATAGATTGCAGCGCCCCGGCAAGCGCCCGGTGACCGCAGGGGAGTTCGCCGGCAGCGTAGCCATGACCGGACGGCGGCTGGGCTAGGGGGATGTCTCGCGACCGTCAGGGTGCCCGCCTGCGCGCCGCAGCAGCGCAGGTTGTCGATGCCGTGGTTACGTCGGGCAGGTCGCTCGACGCAGCGCTCCCGGACAGCGAGTCACGAGTTGCGAAAGAGGATCGGGCGTTGCTGAGGCTGTTGTGCTACGGGACCCTTCGCAGGCACTGGCGGCTGCAATCCTGGATCGACCAGCTCCTGAACCGGCCCCTGCGAGGCAGGGACAGCGTCGTCAATGCGCTGCTCGCGGTCGGCCTCTATCAACTGACGGATACGCGCATTCCCGACCATGCCGTGGTGTCGCAAACCGTCGAGGCGACCCGACTGCTCAGGCGGCCGAAGCTGGCGGGGCTGCTGAATGCCGTACTGCGACGCTTCCTGCGCGAGGATATTGCATCCGCCCCACCCGGGACGGCCGAGGCGACTTACGATCATCCGCAATGGCTGATCGATGCGATCGAGAACGACTGGCCCAACGAAAGCGACGCGATTCTTGCCGCCAACAACGCACGCGCGCCCATGTGGTTGCGGGTGGACGCTTCCCGGATGCAGCCATCGGAGTACGTCCGGCGATTGCAGGAATCCGGAATCGAAGCGGCGTCTTTCGAGCTGATCGACGGCGCCGTGAAGCTCGCGGAGCCGGTGTCCGTAGAGGAGCTGCCCGGCTTTTCCGAGGGGCTGGTCTCCGTACAGGACGCCGCGGCGCAACTGGCCGCGCCCTGGTTGCTGAACGAGCCGGGTCGTCGCCGGGTACTCGATGCCTGCGCCGCGCCGGGCGGCAAGAGCGGGCATCTGCTGGAACTCGGGGGACCGGACATCGATCTGACCTGCCTCGACAGCGACGCCGATCGCCTGCGGGCGGTCGAGGACAACCTCGCGCGGCTGGGCAGGAGCGCGACGCTCGTGTGCGCCGATGCATCTACGCCACAGGCGTGGTGGGATGGTGAAACCTTCGATGCGATCCTGCTGGACGCACCGTGCTCGGCGACCGGCGTCATCCGCCGCCACCCCGACATCAAGTTGCTGCGCCGCGCGTCCGACATCGAGTCGCTCGCAGGCATCCAGCGCGCCTTGCTCGAGGCTCTGTGGCCCTTGCTGGCACCCGGTGGACGACTGCTGTACGTGACCTGCTCGGTGCTCGCCGCCGAGAATGACGAGGTCGTCGCTCGGTTTGTCGAAGCGACGCCGGACGCAAGCGAGGAAGATGCGTTGCAAAATAACAACATCCGCGATGTAATGCAGCGCAAGACTTTTGGATTCCAGGTCTTGCCGGGCGCGGCGGACATGGATGGTTTTTTTTACGCCTGCCTCGTGAAGGCGGGCTGAGTTAACGATGTCGAGAACAACAGACCAGGGCCCCGGCGCGATACTGCGCGGTGGAATCGCCGCCGTTGCCGTCATACTGCTCGGCAGCGCTGCCCTGGCGCAGGACCCGGTGGAACGTGCCGGGTATTTCGAGGTTCGCTCGGCGTCGACCGAACTCGTCGGCGGTGTTCACATGCTCGACGCGCGGCTGCAGCTGGTGCTCTCCAGCGAGGCGCTCAAAGCGCTCAACAGCGGGGTGCCGCTCACGATCGAAGCCCAGATGCAGTTCATCAGGTCGCGACGCTTTTATCTCGATGCCGTCGATGCCGAACTCGCGTTCCGGTTCGAGCTCGAGTACCGGCCGATCAGTCAGCGCTACATCGTCCGCAACGTGAACACCGGTAACCAGGATTCGTTTGCGACCCTGTATTCGGCGCTGAATAGTCTCGGCCGCATCCAGCGCTTGCCCGCTATCGACGAATCCCTTCTCATTCCCGGTCGCGAGTACCGGGTAAGGCTTCGTGCCCTGTTGGCCACGGAGCAATATTCGGCGCCGTTGCGGTTGCTTTTCTTCTGGCGCGATGAGTGGCAGCTCAAGAGCGAGTGGTACGAATGGAACCTCGAACGATAAAGCGCGCCTTCATCGGCTTGCTCGCGGCGGCTGGCGTTCTGCTGTCGCTGGTCGCGATGTTCCTGCTCAGCGTTACCGCCCAGAACTCGGACGATTTCGATCGCCTGCACAACGTACTGATCGCCGTCAACATCGCCGGCGCGATCCTGCTGTTCCTGCTTCTCATCGGCAACCTGATCCGCCTGTTGCGCGATTACCGCGAGAATGTGCCGGGCGCACGACTCAAAGCGCGCATAGTCGGAATGTTTGTCGGGCTCGCGGTGCTGCCGCTGATCGTCGTCTACTATTTCGCCGTTCAGTACATCAATCGCGGCATCGACTCCTGGTTCGATGTCGAGATCGAAGAAGGCCTCGGCAACGCCATCCAGATCGTCCGCGCCGTCCTCGATGTTCAGCAGCGTGAAAACCTCGTTGCGACCCGGCAGATCGCACGACGCCTGGGCAGGGTCAGCGAACGGCAATTCGTCTTCGAGCTCAGCAAACTGCGCCGTGAGTCGGGGGCGAGCGAGATGACACTGTTCGGCAACAACGCGCAGATTCTCGCCACGAGTTCGGACAGATCCTCGGCATCCTTGCCGAGACCGCCCATCGACGTGATGGAGATGCTGACCCCGGAGAGGCCGAATCACGTCAGCGTCGAAGATGCTGAAGAAGGCCGCTACGAGATTCGCACGGCGGTGCTTTTCACGGTGCGCGGCCGTAACGAACCCGTCGGTGTGCTGCAGGCGCATTTCCCCGTCACGGAGCGCATCAGCCGGATGGCGGCCAGCGTGGAAGCGTCACAGAACGGTTACCGGCGTCTGGAGATACTGCGCGAAGGCCTGAAGGTTACGTTCACGCTGACGCTGACCGTCGTATTGATGCTGTCTCTGCTTGCGGCAATCTACGGCGCACTGGTACTTTCCAGGCGCCTCGTCGCTCCGATCCAGGACCTCGTCGCCGGTACGCGTGCGGTTGCTGCGGGCGACTTCGACACGCGGCTGCCTTCGCCGTCGCGCGACGAGATTGGTTTTCTCATCAACTCGTTTAACGACATGACCCAGCGCCTGGCGGCGGCCCGGCGCGAGACACGTCTCAGCCAGGCGCTCGTCGAGGCCGAGCGCGCCAACCTCGAAGTCATACTGGCCCGCCTGTCGACCGGCGTCGTTGCAATCGATCCCGACCTCCGCATACGCACGGCGAACCAGGCGTCAGGCGCCATTCTGAATGTAGATCTCGAGAATCGCGTCGGCGAATACTTGCCCGACATCGCGCGGCACGAACCGTTGCTCGATCAATTCGTCGACGTGGCGCGCGTCCATCTCGACGCCGGTGAAACGGAATGGCGCGAACAGATCGTCCTGCGCGGCGAAGTCGGCCGGCGCGTGCTGACCTGTGCATGCACGGCCCTGCCCGGCGAAGGCGACCAGGCGGGCGGTTACGTGGTCGTTTTCGACGACATCACCGGGCTGCTGCAGGCACAGCGCGATGCCGCCTGGGGCGAGGTGGCTCGACGGCTTGCCCATGAGATCAAGAATCCACTGACACCGATTCAGTTATCGGCGGAGCGGCTGCGCCGCAAGTATCTCGACAAGATGTCTGGCGAGGAAGCACAGATTCTGGATCGCGCGACTCATACGATCGTGCAGCAGGTCGAGGCCATGAAGGAGATGGTCAACGCATTCAGCGACTACGCGCGGGCCCCCGACATGGAGATCAATCGTTTCGACCTGGACAAACTCGTCCACGAAGTGGTCGATCTTTACCGCGCCCAGGAGAGCGGGGTGAGTATCGTCGTTACGTCCGACCCGACGATGCCACTGCTCGAAGCCGACGAAGGCCGGGTGCGGCAAATCCTGCACAACTTGTTGCGCAACGCCCTGGAGGCACTCGAGCAGACGCCGGATCCCCGCATCGACGTTCATGCAAGTGCCGCCGAGTTCGGGGGCGTCGAGTTCGCCCAGATCAAAGTCGAGGACAACGGGCCGGGATTCGATACGGGCGACATCAGCCAGGTGTTCGACCCCTACGTAACAACCAAGCCCAAGGGAACCGGGCTGGGCCTGGCCGTTGTCAAGAAGCTGGTCGAGGAGCACGTGGGAACGATCCTCGCCGAGAACCGGAAGAATGGGGGTGCTGTTATCAGCATCAGGCTGCCGATCAATGAGGCGGCCCGCGAGGCAATGATTGCAAAAGGTAACAGCCGCACTGAGAAGAGGAGGGAAAGAGCATGAGCAATCCGCATGTGCTCGTGGTCGATGACGAAGCTGATATTCGTGCGTTGATCCAGGAAATTTTGTCGGATGAGGGCTATGGCGTGACCGTGGCGGCTGATGCCGACGAAGCGAGGTCGGCGCGCAGGGAGGATAACTTCGACCTGATACTTCTCGACATCTGGATGCCGGACACCGATGGCATAACGCTGCTGCGTGAGTGGTCTGACGAAGGCGATCTGAAGTGCCCGGTCGTGATCATGTCCGGCCACGGAACGGTCGACACGGCGGTAGAGGCGACACGACTCGGTGCACTCGATTTCGTGGAGAAGCCGCTGTCGCTCGCGAAACTTCTGCGCACGGTAGAAGGCGCGCTCGAGTCGGCTGGCAGGCAGGCAGCGCCGGGCCGGGGAACCTTGCCTCCGCTCCTCGCTCCGGTTGGCCGCAGTGCATTGATGCAGGGCTTGCGTGACAAGGTCAAACAGTACGCTCGCCACGATTCGCCGGTACTCATAAGCGGAGAGTCCGGCACCGGCCGAGGCGCGTTTGCCCGCTACCTGCACGCCCTCAGTAATCGTGCCGATGGTCCCCTCATCAGTATCACGGCGGCTTCACTGACGGACGAAAACGTCGAGGAAAGCCTGCTCGGCAGCGAACAGGACGGTGAGGTTCACATGGGTGCTTTCGAAAAAGCCTGTCAGGGCACCCTGATCATTGACGAACTTACGGACCTGGACATGAACGGCCAGAAGATCGTGTTCAGCGTCCTCGAGGCCGGAAGTTTCACGCGCAAGGGCGGGAGCAGCGGTGTGCCGCTCGATGCACGAATAGTGACTACCGTGCGTGCGGACTTTGAGGACAAGGTGCGCTCCGGTGAGCTGCGTCGCGATCTCGTTGCGGGCCTCGGCGTCCTCATGTTGCGGGTTCCGCCGCTCCGCGAGTATTCGGAAGACGTACCGGAACTCCTCAACTACTACGTCGACAAGCTGGTCGATTCCGAGGGCCTTCCGTTCCGCCGTTTCAGCGTCGCCGCGCAGAACAGGCTCCGAAACTACCCCTGGCCGGACAATGTGCGCGAACTGAAGAGCCTGGTCCGCCGCCTGCTGATGTCCGAGTCCGACGAGGACATTTCGCTGGAGGAGGTCGAAACGGAGATATCGATCGTGGCGCACGCCGACGAGCCGCTGGTCAAGCAGGACCTGCTGGCCCTGCCCCTGCGCGAGGCGCGGGAGCAGTTCGAGCGCGCCTACCTGCAACAACAGCTCGTGCTGTGCGACGGCAAGGTGGGGCAGCTGGCGAAACGCGTCGGCATGGAGAGAACCCACCTCTATCGAAAACTTCGGTCGCTGGGCGTCGATTTCAAATCGGTCGGCGCCGAGGACTGACACTGGCTGCCAAAATTTCTTGGCGGGCTGCGGCGACTCCGCAGGCCGGCGGGCTATTCCTCTCCCTCATGGCTCGGCTCGCTGCGTTCGCCTGCGCTTTACTTCGGTCGAAGAACACCCCGCCCGGCCCGTCGGCCACGGCAGGCTGAATCGCTGGAGCGGATCGTCGCCGCGGTCCGCACTTCGTCGGCCTGCTGTGCGACCGCAAGTCGCGGTTCGAGAACCGCTCCTACGGCGGGTCGTCGGGGAAGGTGCGGCGCGTGACGGGGGGTCGGTCGGCAGGCGTGATGCGGCCGTCGGGGTGAAAGGTGAGTCCGGGGTTGCCGAAGTCCTCGATGCTCAAACCGCGTATCAGTTTTAGTGCCCGCTCATCGGGGTCCGGCGTCGGACCGGCCGGGCGGAGCTGGTGCGTCGAGATGATTTCGCCCTCGACGAAGCGGCCCTGTTCGTCGAGCGTGGCGATCAGTATCGGAGCGACCCCCTTGATGCCGGCGACGCTGATCCCGTAATAGGTCGCGAAGTTGCCGAGGCTGTATGCGATAAGGCGGTCATTGTAGCGCTCCATGGCGCGCACGACGTGCGGGCCGTGGCCGATGACGAGGTCGGCGCCGGCGTCGACGACCATGCGGGCGAAACGCACGACGTCGCCGCGCGGCTCGCCGTAATACTCTTCGTCGGCGAATGGCAGGCGGGTCACGTCGCGGCCTTCCGCGCCACCATGAAACGACACGACGACAATGTCGTGTGACTCGGCGAAGTCGCGCACCGTCTGTTCCGAGAGCTCGTAATCCAGCAGCATGTTCGAGTTCTTGGTTACGGCATACGCGAGCACCGCGACGCGCAGCCCCCTGGTCTCGAAGCTTGCGAAGTCGCCTTCTCTTCCTGAGTGGTGGATCCCGGTATCCGCGAGCGCATTCATCGTTGCGGTCCTGCCCTCCTCACCGAAGTCGCGCGCATGATTATTGGCGAGGCTCAGGACGTCGAAGCCTGCGGCCCGGTAATGGAATGCGTAACGAGTCGGCGAGCGAAACAGGTAGCAGGCCCCGGGGTTGCTGCATTTCTTGCCCGGCTCGCCGCCGTCGACGAGTACGCCTTCCAGGTTGCCGAATGCTATGTCGGCCGGCCAGAGCCAGGGTGCGACACCGGCAAGGAAGCCCACGCCGTCGTCGTCGGGCAGATGGTTCTCGGGGTAGTCCGTGCCGATCATCATGTCGCCCACCGCGGCGATGCTGATTCGCGCGCTCACCGGTGGTACGGGCTCGACCGCTTCCGTGGGTTCCACGGCCTCCACGGCAGGAGGCGCTTCCGGCATTTCGGGTTCCGCGGGAGGCGGCACAGGCGCGGTGGTGGAGCAGGCCGAGAGCCAGCCGAGCATGAGCACCGCCAGGCAATGTCGCAGTCTATTCACCTAAACGAATGCGGATGACGTCGATCTTCGCGGCGCGCAGGCGGCTGCGCAGCATGTTCAATTCATCGAGGTCGTCCGTCGGTCCGATGCGCACACGGTGGTAAGTCCTGTCGTCGATCATCACGCGCTGGATGTTCGACTCGATGCCCTGTAGCGCGAGTTCGGCACGGCGCCGGTCCGCATCCTCGAAACGCGTGAATGAGCCGGCCTGGAGGATGTACAGGCCGGGCGTGACCACCGCGCGCGGTTCGACATCCGCTGTTACGTCGGGCTCCTGCTCCGGAATGACGACCTCGAAATTCGGCAGCATGTCGTAGAAAGTGAAACGGCTCTCCTTCGGTTCCTCCGGGGCCGTGCCGGGTGGCGGCGTCTCGCCGTTGTCATCGATGGCGCTCTCCAGGCTCGCGGGCTGCCTGGCTGCCGGTGGCGCAGACGCCGGTCTTTCGTCCCGGACGTAGATTGCAAACGCGACGGAAAGACCGATCGCGAGGCCGAAGAGCATCCAGACCCAGCCCGGGTATTCCTGCTTCCGAGTGGACGATTTGCGTCGCGTGCTGCGCTTCTTGGCCATTACATCGAATCGGGTGCCGATACACCGAGAATAACGAGGCCGTTGGCTACCACCTGGCGCGTCGCTGCGCACAGGCTCAGGCGGGCATCGCGCAGCATGTCGTCACCCACAATAAAGACGTGCGCGTTGTAATAGGTGTGGAAGTCATTGGCCAGGTCGCGCAGATAGTGGACCAGATGCTGTGGTGCGAGATTGCTCGCGGCCAGATCGATGACTTCCGGATACCGGCTCAGTGTGGTCATCAGGGCCTGCTCCTGTGGTTCTTCGAGCAGGGCGAGATTTGCACAGCGGTCGGATCGGTCCCAACTGTATTTCTTTTCTTCGAGCTGACGGAATACGCTCGCGATACGTGCGTGCGCGTACTGGATGTAGTACACGGGATTGTCGTTCGACTGGGACTTCGCGACATCGAGATCGAAGTCGAGATGCTGGTCGTTGGAACGCGAGACGTAGAAGAAACGTGCTGCATCGTTGCCGACCTCGGCCCTGAGCTGCCGCAGCGTCTCGAATTCGCCGCTGCGCGTCGACATCTGGACCTTCTTGCCACCCCGGTACAGCGCGACGAACTGCACGAGCTGTACCTCGAGGTCTTCCGCCCGGTAGCCCATTGCCTCGAGTCCGGCTTTTACCCGGGTCACGTATCCGTGATGATCGGCGCCGAGTATGTCGATAAGGTGATCGAACCCCCTCTCGCGTTTGTCGAAATGGTAGGCGATGTCCGAGGCGAAGTAGGTCTTGGCCCCGTTCTCCCGGACCACGACGCGGTCTTTCTCGTCGCCGAAATCGCTCGCCCGAAACCAGGTGGCACCGTCCTTCTTGTAGAGCATCCCCCGCTCTTCGAGTACCGCGAGCGCATCGTCGATCCGGTGGCTTTTCGTCAGGCTTTGCTCCGAGAACCAGCGATCGAAGGTGACGCCGAACTCAGCCAGGTCCTCCTCGATATCGTCGCGGATGCGATCGAGCGCCTGCTGGCGTACGCGATCAAAGCCGTCTTCACCCAACAAAGCGTTCGCGCGTGTGATGAGTGCGCCGATGTGCGCTTCCTTGTCGCCGTCGGGCGCATCGGGAGGAATATCTGCGAGCACGCTGTCCGCGTCCGCGACGTCAAGATCGTCCGTCCTTATCGCGACGGCAATATCGCGGATGTAGTCGCCGCGGTAACCGGCGGCCGGAAACGGAACGGTCGTGCCCTTCGTTTCGAGCCACCGCAGCCAGACGCTGACGCCGAGGATATCCATCTGGCGGCCCGCATCGTTGACGTAGTACTCGCGGTAAACGGGGTAGCCGACGGCCTCGAGCAGGTTGCCTACCGTCGCGCCATAGGATGCATGCCGGCCATGGCCCACGTGCAGTGGGCCGGTGGGGTTCGCGGAGACGAACTCGAGCAGGATCCGTGGTGATGCTTTCGGAACATGCCGGCCGTAGTCCTCGCCCTTCTCGAGAATCGTCTCTACTTCCGCATGAAACGCTTGCGGGCTCAGGTAGAAGTTGATGAAGCCGGGTCCCGCGATTTCGACCTTATCGAGCTGGTCGGTATCCGGAAGCTGCTCCGCGATGGCCGCGGCGATGTCCCGCGGGCTGCGACGGGCAGGCTTGGCGAGCCGCATGGCCAGGTTGGAGGCGAAGTGCCCGTGAGCAACGTCCCGGGTGCGCTCGATCGTGCTCTCGGCCTCGAGCCCTCCAGCCGCGTCGGCGAGGTCGGGCAGGCGGGACAAAGCGTCGTCGAGAAATTTCGCTATTGCGGACTTCATTGAATGGCAGCGTGCGGGCTGAGGTGCTTTTCGAGGGGCTGACTCTTCCGAGAGCCGGCGATTCTACCCGGTTATTCGCTCTCGCGCCCGGCTAGAAGAGTTCGACCGGATCGACGTCGATGGACCAGCGGACCTTGCGCGCGGTCGGGTCCGTTTCGAGTAACGGCCGCAGTTCCCGCAGCACATCGTGCAGGGCCCGCCGATCGGTGCTCTGCAACAATAGCTGCGCGCGATAACGGCCGGCCAGGCGGGCCATCGGCGCATCGACGGGGCCGAGCACCCTCAGGCGACCGCGCGCGAGTCCGGCAACGAAGCCCGCGGCGACGTCGAGGAAGGCATGAGCATCGCCGCGGCGCGTTGCGGCCGAACGCAGCAGCGCCAGCCGCGAATAGGGCGGCCAGTTCGTCAAGCGGCGCTCTTCGAGGGCATCGCCCGCGACACGGGCGTAGCCGCCGTCGATCAACCGCTGCCAGAACGGGTGCGTCGGAAAGGCCGTCTGAATGATGACTTCGCCAACGCGACTCTCCCGGCCGGCGCGGCCGGCAACCTGGATGATCGACTGCGCAAGCCGCTCATCGCTGCGAAAGTCGGTGCCGAAGAGACCCTGGTCGGCATTGATAATGCCGACCAGGGTGAGCTGCGGGAAATGGTGCCCCTTCGAGAGCATTTGCGTGCCGACGAGTATGTCGGCCTCGCCCCGGGTCGCGCGTTGCAGCGCTTCATCCATCGCGCCCTTGCGCTGCGTGCTGTCACTGTCGATACGCATGACACGGCGATCGGGATAGCGGCGCACGAGCACATCCTCCAGTCGCTGTGTGCCTTCCCCGAGTGGCCGCATCGCCGCGCCGCACTCGCCGCAATGCTCGTCGAGTGGCCTGGCGCTGCCGCAGTGGTGGCAGCGCAGGCGCCTGTCCTTCGCATGCACCGTCATGCGGGCATCGCAGCGCGGGCACTCCGCGACATGACCGCATCCGGTGCAGATGAGCGTTGGAGCAAAGCCGCGGCGGTTGAGGTAGATGAGCACCTGTCCGGACTCGTCCAGGTGCCCCGAAATCGCGTCTGCGAGCGGCTCGCTCAGGCCTTCCGCCGAGGCGGCTCTGCCGAGGTCGACGATGCGCAGCTCCGGCGGCTTCGCGTCACCCGCACGACGCGGCAACCGGAGGTGCGAGTAATTGCCCGTCTCGCAGTGATGCAGCATCTCGAGCGTCGGCGTCGCCGAGCCGAGAACGATCGGTAGGTCCAGGTGCTTGGCGCGCGCGATCGCGAGGTCGCGGGCCGAGTAGCGCAGGCCTTCCTGTTGTTTGAACGAATGGTCGTGTTCCTCGTCGACGATGATCAGGCCCGCTTCCCGCATCGGCGTAAACACGGCCGAGCGCGTGCCGACGACGAGCTTTGCATCGCCGGACCGGGCCTGGCGCCACGACCGGAGCCGTTCGAGATCCGACAGACCCGAATGCAGCAGCGCGGGCTCGATGCCGAGCCGGGTCCTCAGCCGAGTCACCAGCTGCGGGGTCAGGCCGATCTCCGGCACCAGTACCAGCACCTGCCGGCCGGCTGCGATCGTCTCGCGGATCAGGTGCAGGTAGACCTCGGTCTTGCCGCTGCCCGTAACCCCGTCGAGGATGCTCGCATGAAATCCGTTGGCGGCACGGATCTCGTCCAGTGCAGCCCGCTGGTCGCGATTGAGGTCCGGTCCGGCAGTCGCCTCGCCGCGAGGCGGCGGCTCCGGGTCGTCTGCTCGCATCTCGAACTCGGCGATGAGGCCTTTGCCGGCGAGCGCCCTGTAGCTGCGCCGCCATGTCGGCATCTGCTCGGCGAGCGTCTCGATGTCGATCCCGTTGCCGCCGGCATCGAGCAGCAATTCCATCAGCTCGGCCTGGCGCGGCGCTCTTTTTGCAAGCGCCTCGGTATCGACGTGCCGCGCGGCGTCAGTCACCGCAACGTGGCGCAGGAGTGGGTTCAGTGGCCGGCCCTGGCGCAGCAGGGCTGGAATCGCCGCAGCGGCAACCTCACCGATGGGATGATGATAGTACTCGCTGGTGAAACCGACGAGCCAGCGGTCTTCGTCGCGCAAGAGGGGTTCATCGTCCAGCACCTCGAGCACCCGTCGGATCCTGCTCCGTGGCAGCGCGCTGTCGCAGGCATGCGCGACGACCAGCCCGACCTGGCGCTGCTTGCCGAACGGCACGCGTACCCGTGCGCCTGGCGGCGGACGGCTGCCGTCCGCCGGCGGCAGGTAATCGAACAGCCGTGACAGCGGCACGTTGATGGCGACCTTGAGAACCGGCGAGTTGCCCACGAAATTCCAGTAAAAACAGCGTGTAAGAGCACGCTCCGACACCTGTATTTTACATAAGGCCGAGCGCGAAAAACCGACTGCGCCTGTCAACCAGGAGCCTGACGAGGCGTTAATTCCGTAGCGACACGTTAGATGACCTCATGATGGAGTCAAGAGGAGTTCGCAATGGATCGGCAATGGCCAAGGCTCGCGAGGACTGGCGGATGAGCGCGTGCGTCGGCGTTTTTGCGGTATCGTGCAGCGGCGAGCAACCGAAAGAGGTGACCACGCTGCAGCGCGAACGGCAACTCAACCAGTTCCTGGCGAGTGTGGAACGCCGCGCGCTGCGCTTCGCGGAGATCGCCGTGCGTGACCGTGATGAAGCGCTCGACCTCGTGCAGGATGCAATGATCAAGCTGGCCCGGAAATATGCCAGCCAGCCTGAAGAGGAATGGACGCCGCTGTTTTATCGCATCCTGCAGAACGGCATTCGCGACTGGTACCGCCGGCAGGCGGTTCGGAACCGGGTCATGGTGTGGTTCGGCCGTGCGTCGGAACCCGAGGACGACTATGACCCCGTTGCCCAGGCGCCCGATCCGATGGGACGGACGCCCGACGAACAGCTCGAGGTACGGCAGGCCATGCGGACGCTGGAACTGGCCGTCGCGGATCTGCCGGCGAGGCAGCGCGAAGCCTTCATGTTGCGCACGTTCGAGGGCCTCGATGTTGCCGGTACGGCGGTGGCAATGGGCTGCAGCGAAGGCAGCGTGAAGACACATTACTCCCGGGCGGTGCATACGCTTCGGGACGTACTGGGAGATTATTGGCAATGAAGAAGCCACTGGATGAAGAACAGCTCAGAGTTCAGGCAAAGGCACTTTTCGACGACAGCGTGGAGCAGCTCGATGCGGCCACGCTGTCGCGACTGAACCAGGATCGGCAAAAGGCATTGCAGGAAATCCAGATTGCCGGTCCGGCCGTTCAGTGGGCGCGGTGGGTGCCTGCCGGCGGACTTGCGGCGGCTGCCGTCGTCGCGGTCGTCGTCTGGCAGGGCGCGCCGGTCGAACACAGCGCGCCGGCGGCCGGCTCCGCAACGGATTTTGAAATTCTGTTGAGCGAGGACAGCCTGGACATGCTGGAGGACCTGGAGTTCTACAGCTGGATGGATGCTGCGAACCTGGATTCCGGCAGCGATGTCGGCTAGGAGCAGATGGCACCACACGCTGCTGTGTTTCGTGTTCGGTGCAAGCACGGCATTTGCAGCGGAATTGCAGGAACCGGATATGGAGTTTCTTGAGTACCTGGGGCTTTGGGAGGAGTCGGACGAGGAGTGGCTGATGATGGAACACCAGATCAATCTCGAGTCCGAAGAACGGATCGATCCCGTACCGGAAGGTGAAGAATCGACGGAGGACGACGATGAGAGTTAAGAGTTATGTCGCGATTGCAGCGCTTGTCGCGATGCTGCTCGGGACCGGCGCGGCGGCGGACGAGCAGGGCGTGGCCTGGGATTCGCTGAACGCAGAACAGCAGCAGGTGCTGAGCCGTTTCGCAGAGAGCTGGGATTCGTTGCCGGCGGATCGCCAGTTACGGCTGTCTCAAGGCGCGGAGCGCTGGTCGAGCATGACGCCGCAGCAGCGTGAGCAGGCACAGCGGCGATTCTCGAGGTGGCGGGAGCTGCCGGACGATCGTCGTCGTCAGATTCGCCGGCGTTGGGAAGAGTTCCAG
>JAACFE010000063.1 GCA_009937525.1 Gammaproteobacteria bacterium | reverse complement strand
CGGGCCTGATGACTTCGCGCAGGTATCGCTTGTTGCGGACCAGGTCCTCTTCGTCGCCTTCGAGTTGCTCGACGAAGTACTCGATAAGCTGATCGTTCGCATCGCCCCATTCGCCGAGGCTTACGTTCGGTCTGTCGGCATTACCCGGCAGCGGGCGTAGCCGGTTCAGGCGGCTGATGATGTCGATCAGCGCGCGGGTCATGTCGGTCTCGAGCGCGAACTCGAGCTGGAGCCACGCGAAGTTCGGCATGCTCCAGGCAGCCATCTCCGTCATGTTCGGTGTGCCCTGGAGCACTTCTTCGATCGGGACCGTGATCTCCGACTCTATTTCTCGTGGTGACGCACCCGGCCAGGCGGCGCCAACCGAGACGACCGGTTTCTCGATCTGTCCGAGCAGCACGACGACCGCGGCGACGATCGCCACGGCGGCAGGATTGGCAAGGCTTGCTCGCGTCAGCCGCATCGGACCCCCCGGCCCCGTTCATTCTTGGTATCGGTCTGAGGCCGCTGACAGTGTTGGACCACACACGTGCACGATGGTTGCACCCGACCAGAGTCACCGGCCCCTTCTGCGATGGTAACCTACGCGAGATGAGGAACGGGAACACTTCGTGATGGCTGATGCCGGTGAGAACAACGCAAACAAGCGCCGGATAGCACCCGGATCCGGACGCAGGCGAACGCCCGCGTTTCACAAGGGGCGCCAGCCCGAGCCCGCCGCAAGTGACGACATCGCGGCGCTGCTCGGCGATCGGCCGCGCGATCGCGATCTGCTCATCGAACACCTGCACCGGGTCCAGGAGGCTTACGGCCACCTGAGCGCGGCACACCTGCAGGCGCTCGCGGCCGAGATGCGGCTGTCCATGGCCGAGGTGTACGAAGTCGCGTCTTTCTATGCGCATTTCGACATCGTCCTCGACGGCGAGAGCCCGCCTGCGCCGGTCACGGTGCGCGTCTGCGACAGCCTCAGCTGCGTGCTGGCAGGCGGCGATGCATTGCTCGAGTCTCTTCCCGAAAGGCTTGGCGCCGACGCCCGCGTCGTTCGCGCGCCGTGCATGGGGCGCTGCGACACGGCGCCGGTGGCCGAGGTGGGGCACCGGCACGTCGATCACGCCGACGCGGAAGCGATCGCCGCAACGGTGCAGAGCGGCAAGCAGCATCCCGAAGTACCCGAGCATGTGCGTCTCGATGCGTATGTGAGGAACGGTGGCTACACGCTGCTGCGCGGCTGTCTCGACGGCACGAGATCGGTCGAGGACGTGATCAGGACCATGGAAGACTCGCGCCTGCGCGGTCTCGGTGGCGCAGGCTTTCCCGCGGGACGGAAGTGGCATTTCGTGCGCCAGGAAGAAGGACCGCGCCTGATGGCCGTGAACGCGGATGAAGGAGAGCCCGGCACCTTCAAGGACCGCTTCCACCTGGAACGCGACCCGCACCGTTTTCTCGAGGGCATGCTGGTCGCGGCGTGGGCCATCGACGCGGAGGCTATCTACATCTACCTGCGCGACGAATACCCGGCGGTGCGCGAGATCCTTCTCGAGGCCATCGCGGACCTCGAGCGCGCGGGGATGAATGGTGATCGCGCCATCCACCTTCGCCGGGGCGCGGGCGCTTACATCTGCGGCGAGGAGTCCGCGATGATCGAGAGCATCGAGGGCAAGCGGGGCCTGCCGCGGCACAAACCGCCGTACCCGAGCCAGGTCGGGCTGTTCGGGCGGCCGACGCTGGTGCACAACGTCGAAACGCTGTACTGGGTGCGCGACATCCTGGAGAAGGGCCCGGACTGGTTCTCGGGAGAGGGGCGCAACGGTCGCAAGGGTCGCCGCAGCTTCTCGGTCTCGGGCAGGGTGAAGGAGCCCGGCGTCAAGTTCGCGCCGGCGGGTATCACCGCGCAGGAGCTGATCGACGAGTACTGTGGCGGCATGGCGGACGGCCACAGCTTCAAGGCCTATCTGCCCGGCGGCGCGTCGGGCGGCATCCTGCCCGCGAGCATGGCGGACATACCGCTCGATTTCGATACTCTCGAAGAGCACGGTGGCTTCATCGGCTCGGCGGCCGTGGTGGTGTTGTCCGACAGGGACAGCATCCGGGACGCGGCACTCAACCTCATGCGCTTCTTCGAGGACGAGAGCTGCGGTCAGTGCACGCCCTGTCGTGTTGGCACCGAAAAGGCCGTGAAGCTGATGTCGGAGCAGTCGTGGAACAGGGAGTTGCTTGTCGAACTCAGCGCCGCGATGGCCTCGGCCTCGATCTGCGGGCTGGGGCAGGCGGCGCCGAACCCGCTGCTGTGTCTTCTGAAGTATTTCCCGGAGGAGCTGTCGTGACGGAGAAGATCACCTTTACGCTGGATGGAGAGCCGGTCGAGGCGTCGCCGGACGAGACGATCTGGCAGGTGGCGCAGCGTCAGGGTACGACGATTCCCCATCTTTGTTACGCGCCGGAGCCGGGATATCGCGCCGACGGGAATTGCCGTGCCTGCATGGTCGAGATCAAGGGCGAGCGCGTGCTCGCCGCGTCCTGCATAAGGAAGCCCGTGCAGGACATGATCGTGAACACCGGCTCGGACGAGGCCAGGTCCGCGCGGCGGATGGTCATGGAGATGCTGCTTGCCGATCAGCCGGCGCGCGAGACGTCGCCCGATCCCGAATCAAGGTTCTGGGCGTGGGCCGATGCGATGGGCGTCGTCGACAGTCGCTTCCCGCCGCGTGCTAAGACGGACAGCGATTCCAGCCACGTCGCGATCGCCGTCAACCTGGCTGCCTGCATTCACTGCAATCTCTGCGTCCGCGCCTGCCGCGAGGTGCAGGTAAACGACGTCATCGGCATGGCGTACCGCGGCAGCGAAGCGAAGATCGTGTTCGACTTCGACGACCCGATGGGGGATTCGACCTGCGTGGCCTGTGGCGAGTGCGTGCAGGCGTGCCCGACCGGCGCGCTTATGGAGGCGAACCTGCTGGACGAGGCGGGAACGCGGCAGGAATATGCGGACCGCCACGTCGACACCCTGTGCCCCTATTGCGGCGTCGGCTGCCAGACCCGGGCGCACGTAAAAGACGACCGGATTCTCTACGTCGACGGGCGCAATGGACCGGCGAACGAACAGCGCCTGTGCGTGAAAGGCCGCTTCGGTTTCGACTACATCACTCACCCGCATCGCCTGACCAGGCCGATGATCCGCCGCGACGACGCGCCCAAGGACGGCGGCCTTTCGCTCGATCCGGCGAATCCGTGGACGCACTTCCGCGAGGCAAGCTGGGACGAGGCGCTGCAGCAAGCCGCCGCCGGGCTGACGCAGGCACTCGATGCCTACGGCCCGTCGGGGCTTGCGGGCTTCGGCTCCGCGAAAGGATCGAACGAGGAAGCCTACCTCTTCCAGAAGCTGGTGCGCACCGGCTTCGGCACGAACAACGTCGATCACTGCACGCGGCTGTGTCACGCGTCGTCGGTCGCGGCGCTGCTGGAGGGCATCGGGTCGGGCGCCGTTACCGCGCCGTTTACCGCCGCGGACGATGCCGACTGCATCGTCGTCATCGGTGCGCGCCCCGAGCAGAATCATCCCGTCGCGGCCACCTATTTCAAGAACGCCGCGAAGCGCGGCGTCAAACTCGTGGTCGCCGACCCGCGTGGCCAGGGACTCGGCCGTCACGCGACCTACAACCTGACGTTCAAGGCGGGCACGGACGTCGCGCTGCTGAACGCGATGATCCATACGATCATCGAGGAAGATCTTTGCGACCGGCAGTACCTCGAGTCCTACGCTGAGGGTTTCGAGGAACTCCGCCAGCGCGTTGGGGCTTTCGCGCCCGAGAAGATGGCCGGGGTCTGCGGTATCGATGCGACGACAATCCGTGATGTGGCGCGCCTGTATGCGACCTCGAACAACTCGATTATCTTCTGGGGCATGGGGATCTCCCAGTCCGTGCACGGCACGGACAATGCGCGCGGCCTGATTGCGCTGGCGCTGATCACGGGACACGTGGGACGTCCGGGAACCGGTTTGCATCCGCTGCGCGGGCAGAACAACGTGCAGGGCGCGTCGGATGCGGGGCTGATCCCGATGTTCCTTCCCGACTACAAGTTGGTGGAGGACGAGGACAACCGGCGGCGATTCGAAAAGATCTGGGGCACGGATCTGGATCCGAAACGCGGGCTCACCGTCGTCGAGATCGTGAACGCGATCCATGCCGGCGAAGTGCGGGCCATGTACATCCTGGGCGAGAACCCGGCGATGTCGGACCCGGACCAGGCGCATGCGCGAGCGGCGCTGGCAAAGCTCGAGCACCTCGTCGTGCAGGACATCTTTCTCACCGAAACTGCGTGGCAGGCGGACGTCGTGCTGCCGGCGTCCGCGCACCCGGAGAAGACCGGCACCTTCACCAACACCAACCGGCAGGTCCAGCTCGGACGGAAGGTCGTGCCGCTGCCGGGAGACGCGCGCCAGGACTGGTGGATCACGCAGGAAATCGCGCGACGCGTCGGCCTGGACTGGAACTACAGCCATCCGCGTGACGTATTCGCGGAGATGACCGAAATCATGCCGTCGCTTGCGAATATTACCTGGGAGCGCCTGGAACGAGAGGATGCGGTGACCTATCCCTGCGATGCACCGGACGAACCGGGCAACGCGATCATATTCGGCAGCGGATTCCCGACGCGGAGCGGGCGCGGGAGGATCGTCCCGACGGATCTCACGCCGCCGGACGAACTGCCCGACGACGACTACCCGATGATCCTGACGACGGGGCGTATGCTGGAACACTGGCACACGGGTGCGATGACGCGGCGCGCCGGTGCACTGGACGCTCTCGAGCCGGAAGCTGTGGCCAGCCTGTCGCCGCGCGACGTGGAGCGGCTGCAGCTCAGCCCGGGGGACTTCGTCAATGTGTCGACGCGGCGCGGCGCGATTAAGCTGCGCGTGCGGCTCGATCGCGAGGTGGCGGAAGGCATGGTGTTCATCCCCTTCTGCTACACGGAAGCGGCCGCCAACCTGTTGACCAACCCGGAGCTCGATCCGTTCGGCAAGATTCCCGAATTCAAGTTCTGCGCGGCTCGTGTCGAACCCGCAAATTAGGGGACAATGACTTCAGGTCCCAGCGGTCTGAACCGCACAATCAGTAGCGGCAACAGCGTCAGGTCGGCAAGCAGCGCGACCATCATGGCGAAGCCCGTCAGCAGGCCGAAGTAGATGGTCGGAACGAAATTCGACAGCACGAGGATGGAAAAACCGAGCGTGACCGTTACGGTCGTGTAATACATGGCGCGGCCGATGCTCGCATGACTGCGGTTCACTGCGGCCCAGTAGTCGTGGTCCTTGCCGAACTCACGGGTGAATCGGTGTATATAGTGGATCGTGTCGTCCACGGCGATGCCGATGCTGATTGCGGCGATCGTAATGGTCATCAGGTCGAGCGGGATTTTCAGCCAACCCATCAATCCCAGCACGAGTAAAGCCGCGAATACATTGGGAACGATCGCGATCGCGGCCATCTTCATGTTTCGAAACAGGATGGCAAACATGAACAGGATGGCGAGGAACACCACTCCGACGGTCAGAATCTGCGAGCGGAACAGGCTCTGCAGCATGTTGTTGTACAACACCAGCATCCCGGAGAGATGAACCTGGCTCTCGTCGTAACCGAAATCCTGAGTCAGTCGATCACGAATAACGCGGATCAGCGCTTCGCGTTGCAGTGATGGATCGGATTCGAAGACGCGTATCGCAAAACGAAGCTGGTTGCCATCTTCGGACATATACGGTCGCATCAGGATATCCCTGATCTCGCCCGGCAGCTTGTTGTAGAGGACGGAAAGCTCGAAATTATCCGTTACGATTTCCTCTTCGACCTGCCTGAGCATTTCGATTGCGGTGTCGATCGACAATACCTTGCCGGTCTCCGGCAGCGAATCCAGGAACTGGTGTGCATTGGCAACGTCCGGCAGCCTGCCGGTGTTGAACCAGTAGCTGGTCGCCGTGATGCCGCCGCTCTCGGCATCATCCATCCCGAATTCGGCGAGCAGCGGGTCTTCCCAGATTTCCTCCTGTTGCTCGAAAAAAAGGGCCGGCGCATCGATGACGACGTCCAGTGGTGTCGTGCCGCCGAGCTCCCGATCGATGATTTCCATGCCACGATAGATCTCGGTCGATTTCTTGAAGTAATCGATAAATCGGTTCTCCACCGTGAGAAAGCTGATGCCCGCAATACTGAACACGGTCAGGATGGTGGAGGTCGTCAGGATGGCGGTGCCGTGGGACCTGATCTGCCGCGCAAAGAAGCGCGTGATCCTGTCGGTCAGGTCCTTGCGCCGATGAGGCTGACCCGGCTCGAGGAATACCAGGGCGGCGGGCATCAGTGAGAAGACGAGCAGGAACGCAACCGCGATACCTATGGCCATCATCCAGCCGAAGTCGATGACCGGCCGAATCCCGCTGAACAGCAGCGACCCGAACGCGACCATGGTCGTGATTGCCGTATACAGACAGGGGACGGTTTTGGAACGGACCATTTCCCTGACCAGCGTTTCCTGTTCCGCGTCGGGCGATGCCTCGTGGAGTTCGCGATAGCGGACGACCAGGTGGATCGCGAGCGACAGCGTCAGGATCAGCAGTAACGACATGAAGTTGGATGAGACGACCGTCACCGGCCAGTCAACGAGCCCGAGGAAGCCAACCATGATGACGCCGGCTGCTGCACAGGCCAGCATGGGCAGGACGACCCAGCGGGGTTTGCGGAAGGCCGCGGCAAGGATCACGATCAGGAAGAACAGCACGCCTATGCCGAACGCAAGCAGGTCATGCCGGATGAAGTCGATCGAGTCCGACACGATCATCGGCACGCCGCCGAGATGCAGTTCTGCCGTGCCGCGATAGCGATCGATGATGCCCCGAACCCGGGCGATATCCCTGCTCTGCTGATCCCTGAGTTTCAGGCTATGCGCATCGAACTGCGCCGATACGGATTCCAACGTCGCCTGTTCCTCGACGGTCAGTTCGGTGTGCAGGTTCTTCTCGCGCAATTCGTTGCGCTGCTTCAACAGGCGGTGCCAGGTTTCGTCACGGCGAAAATTGATCTGCATCGCCGTGGTTCCGCCGTCCGGACTGATGATCAGGTTGCGATACATCGGACTGGTGAGGAATTCGTGACGCGCAAGCGTCTTTTCGGTTCCCGGGCTGTCGAGGCTCGGTACGTGCTCGTTCAGTTCGGCGAGAGTTACGGGTGGGCTCTGGATGAGCGGCACATCGAGCAGGCTGACGACGGATTCGACGCGCTCCATGGCCGCGACCTCATCTCGTAATGCCCGCAGATCAGCCAGGACCGCGTCGCTGAAAAGATCCCGGTCGGGCGAGTACGTGACGATCAGGTAGTCATCGGACCCGTAACGCGCGCGGATGGAACGGTAGTACTGCAGCGCCTCATCGTTCTCGAGCACCAGCGAATCCGCGGACGCGTCGAGCCTGAACGCGGGTGCGTGATACGCAAAAAAGGCCACGATGAGAGCAATCACGGACAACGTGATCGCCGGCCGTTTCAGGACCAAGCTGTCGTACACATCCAGCAACCAGGCCACAGGCTATCTCTCGTTAACGAAGCCGCCGCAAACGCCGTCGCGACGGCGCGCCCACTAAGGATGATGCCGGGACGCCGAACTGCAATTGTGGAAAGCAGCAATACGGGCGTGCAGGCGCCGGCGCAGCGTTCTTCGGTCGAAAAATCCCATATTTAGCAGATATTGGTCATTTTCGTGCCGGACGACGAGCGCCGGCTTATGTCACAGTCGCCACCCACAGACACCCGGTGCTGCGGATAATTGTGACAGGCGTAAACGCAACGAACGACATGGTCAATCTACCTGACGGCATCGTCTCTGTGCATCTCGGTAACGAACGCTACCGGGGTGCGTATTATTTTCGCGGCGACAAGCTCGTCGTCACGGCCTACGGCATGCGTGAATCTTTCGCCGACCTCTCGGTTCTCGGTGAAGAACGCGGCAAGGCTGCACTGAATCTCGCGAAACTCGTGTTGATCGACATGGTGCGGGCGTCACAGGCGATTCCCGACTGGCATCCCGAGCTGGCCCTGTGCGGCACGACGACCCAGCTCCATTACTAGGGACGGCACCCGTTCAAGTCACTGTCGGCGTCCGTCGTAAACGACTTCCCCACCAACGATGGTCATGAGAATCTTCCCGTCGAGTAGCCGGCCGGGGCGCTGGTCGGCGACGACGAAGGGATCGATGTTCATGACGGTCAGGTCCGCCCAACGGCCGGGCTCGATGACGCCCGACTGGTCCTCCCGAAAACTCGCGTACGCGGACCACGTCGTGTAGGCGCGCACGGCTTCTTCCGCGGTGACTCTCTGATCGGGGTACCAGCCACCTTCCGGCTCGCCCTGCTTGTCCCGCCGCGTGATCGCCGAGTGCAGGCCGTAGAAGATGTCGTGGTCCGAACCCGGATTGTCGGAATTGAAGGTCAGGCGTGCACCGGTCTCCCGCAGCGACCGCCAGGCGTAGGCACCGAGGATCCGTTCCGGTCCGAGGCGTTGTTCGGCCCAGGCCTTATCCTCCATCGCGTGCGGCGGTTCCATCGAGGCGATGATCCCGAGCCGGCCGAGGCGCGGAATATCCTCGGGGCTTAGGACCTGGGCATGTTCGATGCGGTGCCGGTTTGCCGCTGTTGCCGGATCCTCCTCGAATACTGCCTCGAGGATGTCGAGCGCTTCGCGGTTGCCGGCATCGCCGATCGCATGAATCGCAACCTGGAACCCGGCTTTCATCGCTTCCGCGTTCAGCGCCTCGTTGAAGCCGTAGTCGTCGCCGCTGACACCGCGATGTCCGGCCTTGTCCGAATAGTCATAAAGAAGGCGCGCACCGCGCGAGCCCAGCGCACCATCGTAATAGGCTTTCACGGTACGCGTGACCAGCATGCCGTCGGTATCGGAGTCCGGTCCTTTCGCGATCCACTTGCGAATCAGATCCTCGTCACGCAGAGACAACATGGCGTAGACGCGTATCGGCAGCCGATCCTGCGCCTCGAGCTCTTCGAGAACGCTCATCTGCCGTGAATCCAGTCCCGCGTCATGGACCGCCGTGTAGCCATCCGCTGCCATCTGCCGGAGGCCGAGCAGGACCTGTTTGGCCAGCGTCTCCCTGGAAGGCTCGGGTACCGCGGAGCTCAGCATTCCCACGGCCTGGTTCAGGAACAGCCCGGTTGGCTGGCCGTCGCTGCCGAGACGCATCTCCCCGCCGACCGGCACGGCCGACTCCGCGCTGATCCCGGCTTCATCGAGCGCACGCTGGTTCCCCCAGCCGGCGAAGCCGTGCAGGCTGTCCATGAACACCGGGTGGTCGGGCACCCGCGCGGTCAGCAGCGCCTTGTCCGGATAGCGGTTTGCCCAGGCGCCTTCGTCCCAGCCGCGGCCGACGATCCACTCGCCCTTCGGCACGGTTTTCGCGCGCTCGACGATCAGTTCGACCGCCTCTTCCTCGGTGTCGACGCCGACGAGGTTTACCTGGTCGAGCAGAGCGCCCAGGCCGAAGACGTGCGTGTGCGAATCGACCAGTCCCGGAACGACCGTCGTGCCGGCCAGATCGACAACCCGGGTCTCGTCTCCGGCGAACCGCATCGCCTCGACGCTGCTGCCGACGAACAGGATATCGCCGTCCCGGATCGCAACGGCCTGGGCATCCGGGTGCCAGCCACCAGCATCACGCGGGGCACCCGGTGCAGCGGTACCGTCGGGACCCGGCTCTTGCCAATCGAGCGTGTACACCCGGCCGTTGATGAGTACCAGGCTGGCATCCCGCAACACGACGGGTTCGACGGGTTCCGCCGGTTCTTCGGCACAACCGCTTGCCAGGCACAGCAGCAGGAGGGTCTTTAGCAGCTTCATCGGCCCATGAGAACAGGGCCCGCGCAGAATTTCCAGCGTCTTCGCCATTGGCAAAAGCCGCATGAAATTCGCTACGATCCCCCTGTTTGCATCGATCGACGCACCCGGAAAGAGCGGACCATGAATAAAAAGAATGATACTGACGCATCCCGCGATCGCCGCACATCGGCGGAATTCGACTGGCTCGGTTTCGTCATTCGCCTGGCGGCCACCCTCGTGCTGGTTCTTGCGACCTACAATCCCAGCGGCTGGTCATTCGCTCACTGGCTCAAGAACGGTTTTTCGAACAGCAGCCTGGGTCCGGAGCACTTCGTCGTCGGGGTCATCATCCTGATCGGCTGGGTCATCCTGCTGACGGCAACGTATCGCTCGATGGGGACCCTGGGACTTGTTCTCGAGGCGCTGCTGTTCGGTGGTCTGGTCTGGCTGCTGATCGACTTCGGCGCGCTGGATATCGACTCGGTCTCCGAATTCACCTGGGTCATACTGATCATCCTGTCGGTCATGCTGGCGATCGGCCTGAGCTGGTCGCATGTCTGGCGCAGGCTGACGGGCCAGTTCGAAGTCGACGACGACTAACTCGCCACCCGGGGGAACGTCCCCCTCCTGCCGGGCACCGTCACGGAGACGGGATACGCTCGTACACCAGTGGTCGCTCGAAGGCATCGTCGCCTTCCCCGAACAGGACGTAGGCATCGATGCGGTCCTGGCCGCGGCGGTAGAAGCTGATCGTCCCGAAGTGCAGCTCGTCTTCATCCTTCCTGACGAGCTTCAGCGTCACGTCCTCGGTCTTGTCTTCCCACGCCGTGAAGTCGGGATCGAAGTGGCGGATCTTCAGGCTCAGTGTGCCGTCTTCGACGGTCATCACCATCAGCTCGTACATCGATACACCGTCGTCGCCGAAGAGCTTGAACATGCCGACCATCGAGCCCGCGGACGGCGGATTCCAGACTTCCTCGAAGCGTTTACCGAAAGCCGTGCCGGCCCACGAACCGACCATCCATTTCGCATCGTCGAGCGTTGCCGCCGGGTGTTGCTCACCGTCGGCGAGGCGGTAGGTGTGCTCGGTCTGTGGTTCGGCGGCCGACAGTATCGAGGGAAGCAGCCACAGGATGAAGATCGAGCGAACATCGCGCGAAATAATTCTCACTTTGCGTCCCCCAGTCCACAGGTCACAGCATCAGTCTAGCAGCGAATCGAACCCGGCGATTATCCCGATACGCCTTGCGCGTTCAGGACGCTTACGCAGTCAGTCGGTAAAGATTCCCTGGGCGAAAGCGGCTCTCGCAATTTCATACGGCAGGCTGTCGGCCCTGGCGCCACTCATGTTGGACAATGCGATCACCGCGAGGTCGGCATGGGGATAGTAGATGACCCAGCTCGCACCACCTCCCTCGTGTCCTACTACCCACCGGTCCTGAGACGTCACGTATGAGAACCACCCGAGCCCGTAGTTCGTGCTGTTGCCATCACCCAGGGTGGCGTTTTGCCACAGGACCTGTTTCGCCCGGGGGTCGAGAAACTCCTCGCCGGACAGGGCCACAAACAACCTGGCCATCTCGTTGACGGACAGATTCACACCGCCGGCAGGCCAGACGCGCTCGGCGAAATTGACGGGGTGACCCGCGATCTCGCCGTCAAGCAGTTCGTACAGGATGGGCAGCCTTCCCGCCACTACCTTGTCCGACCCGCCGAAGGTGGCGGTCATGCCGAGGGGTTCGAGTACGTGCTCGTCGACCAGCATCGCATAGGAGGAGCCACCTGCCTCTTCCAGGATCTGCCCCAACATCACGTATCCCGCCAGGCCGTATTCCCACTGTTCGCCAGGTGAGAATCGCAGAGGTCGTTCAAGCGACCAGCCCATCAGTTCCTCGGTCGTTGATTCGTCGATCGTTCGGCCTGTCTCCGCCGCGTATTCGTCCGAGCGATAGAAGTCTTCCAGTCCGTGCGTGTGCTGGAGCAGATGCCGCATGGTTATCCCATGCTTGTCTGTCGGGACATCGTCCAGGTATTCCGCGATCGACGAGTCGAGATCCAGCAGGCCTGCCTCGGAAAGCCGCAGCGCCAGCAGCCCTGCAAACATCTTTGACACGGACGAGATCGGGTACACGGTTTCTTCTGTGGCCGGCAGATCGAACTCGATGCTTGCCGTTCCGAATCCCCTGGAAAACACCAGGCGTTTCTCGTGAACGATGGCGACGGAGATGCCCGGTATTCGCTTCTCCGCCATGTGCGTAGCCACGACTTTGCTGGTGATGGCGTCGAGTTCCGCGGTCACGTCGCTGTCGGCGCTGGCCACGGTCGACAGCGCAAGTAAGGTCAGAATCTTTCGAACCGTCACAGGTTGTCCGCCAGGTAATGTTGCTTCGGTATTCCTGAGATGCGCGAGGAGAAAGGAACGTTTCAGGAGGCCTCTTATCCCATACAATGAGGTCGTGTTGAGGAACGCCCGCCAGCCACGCTTATTGCTCCTGCTCGAGCGCAGCACCAATCCGTTCGGGGGACAGCAACCTCGATTGCCGATTCCTCGAGGCTGACGTTCGCGAACGGGTCTAGAAGGTCGGCACGCCGTCCTTCTTGTATACGACGCCGCCTTTCATGACGAAGTCCACTCGCTGCAAGAGGTTGATGTGCTTCAGCACATCGCCCCTGACGGCGATGATGTCGGCGTACTTGCCGGGCGTTACGGTCCCCCACTTGTCGCCGACCTTCATCATCTTGGCCGGCCAGTAGGTCGCACCGCGAATCGCCTCCATCGGCGGGATGCCCATCACGTTGACCCACACGTCGAGTTCGTTCCAGGTCGACTGGCAGTGAAACTTCATCGGGATGCCGCTGTCGGTGCCGATGAGCAGGACGACACCCGCTTCACGCAGCTGCGTGATCTTGTTCTTCAGCGTCGGCTTCCGTTTCGGTGTGAGGTCGAAGTAGAGCAGTTCCTTGGGGCTCCTGATCGACTCCCTGATGTCGGCGATCGTGTCTTCCTTCAGGCCGCGGTGCCAGCAGGTATTGTCGAGATGCTCCGGGTTGGCGATTACTTCGTCGTACTGCCACAGGCCCTCGACGGTTGGCGTCCAGTACAGCGGGCCACCGCGCACCCGGCCCGTCGCCGTGCGTTCGTAGAGGAGCTCCATCACGTCGTCCGGGTAACCTGGCGCCGCCGCCAGTCCCGTGTGCTCGAAATTGTCGACACCGATCTCGAGGCCTCGGCGGATCTCGTCGGGGCGATGCGAATGCGCGACGACCGGCAGGCCGTGCTTGTGTGCTTCATCGACGACGGCGGCCGCTTCCTCGAACGTCATCTCGTCCTGGTCGATCAGCTTGATGACGTCGACGCCTGCGTCCGCCAGCTTTTTCACCTTGGCGCGCGCGTCACGCACGCCGTCGACGCCCCAGCGAAATGCCTCCGTACCGGGGTAGGGGCGATGCTGTATGAACGGGCCGGACACGAACAGACGCGGCCCGGCAATGTCGCCGCGCGCGATGCGTTGCTTCACCAAAATCGAATCGTCGAGCGGCGCACCCAGGTCGCGAGCCGTCGTGACGCCGGCAAGCAGCAGCTGCTCGGCGGAGGCGGGCATGATCTCGGATTCGAATCGGTCGATGTAGTGCTTGTCCCAGTGCTCGTAGTCCGAATGGCCGTTGATCATCAGGTGCACGTGCATATCCCAGAGGCCGGGAAGCACGGACATGCCTTCCGTCGAGATCACGTCGTAGCCGTCGGGCACCGGAAGTGTATCGACCGTGCCGACCGCCGTGATCGTGTCGCCGTCGATGAGGATGACGCTGTTCGCGATCGGGTCGCCGAGCAGGCCGTCGATGAGCCGCCCGCCGACGAGCGCCTTCCTGTCATCCGCCAGGGATTCCTGGCTGCCGAAGACGGCGAGCAGAACGAGTAGCAGAGCGATACGCTGGAAATTCGGCATGCCGGACCTCGACAAGGATTACGCAGGAAGCGGAGACCTTACCCGCGCCGGCAATGCGCGACAAGCAGCGTTGTGCTACCCGGCCCGGCACCTAAAGTCACTGTCCCCGGATTGGGGAGTGGTAGATGTGCGCGAACACCTGGTCCATGCGCTCGCGGAGGAGTTCGAGGAAACGGTCGATGTCCGAGATCTGGCGGAAGGTCAGGTAGCCGGTCTCCAGAAACTCCTGCAGCGCACCGAAACCGGCGGCGTGCGCCGGCCTCCTCATTGTGCGGAGCAGTCCGCCGATCAATGGCACGCGGACGAGCCTCTTCAGGGTCTCGCCGAGCTCGACCGCGAGGTGCACGAGATCCATGCACTCATCGTAGGAGCTCACCGTGCGGCAGGCCGCCAAATAGTCCTTCTCCGTGATAACGGACGGTAGCTCGCCGTCGACCAGCAGTTCGCGGCAGATGCCGAGGTTGATCTCGAGGGCCCGCGCATTGAGTTCGACCGCGGCTGCAGCCGTCGCGAGCGGGTGCGCCGGCAAGCTCCTGACGATGACCGGGGTGGCGCGTTCGATCTCGCGGTCGCGCGCACTGACGCCGACACCGGCGAGGTCGCTGACAATGAAGTCGACCGCCTCGGCGTAGCCCTTCGGTCCGAGCAGGTCCGAGAAGAACGGCGTCATGTAGCCGAGCTGCCAGCGGGTAAAGCGATCGTAGGCGTCGTAGAGTTGCGGGTCGCCGAGGTATTCGGCGTGCAGTTCGTTGCCGCGGGCGACGGCACGGCGGAATTTCGCCGCAGCATTCTTTCTGTCCGAACGTGCCATAGGATCACGATTCTCGGAGCTCGACCGGTCCTTACACTATTCGTAATAGCGCGTACCACGGCAAGTCTGCAGGAGCGCTTCTGTAGGAGCGCTTCTCGAAGCGCGACCCTACGACCCTGTGAGCCCCTTCAGGACTAAGGCGCCGGCTGCAGCAAGGCCTCGAGCTTTTCGCGGGCGTCCGCAAACCGTGCCTCGAGTCGTGGCGTCGGTGTCTCGCCGTAGGCGTCGCGGGCCCTGGCGCGGGAGAAATCGATCGCCCTGATGAGATCCTCCGCGGCACGGCTCGCGACGACGGGGTCGGTGCTGCCGACCTTGCCGATCCAGACCGGACTGCTGTGGGCGAACTGGTCGACCGCCATGCTCGGCCATTCGCCGCCGCCGCCGTGGGCCCTTGCCGCGACCCAGCCGTTCTCCGGCAGGGACAGGCTGCCGCGATACACTTTCGTCTCGCCAGCACCGATGCCGTCCATCTGTTCGACGACCTCACCGTTGACCACGATCTCGACGACATCGACCGCCTCGCTGCTGATCAGGGTCAGCTCCCAGGCCTGTTCGCCGGGGCGCGTGACGTCACCCGGCCGCGCACCGCCGCCGATGCTGAAGAGCAGCGCGGGCCCGGTTGTGAAGAACGTCCGGCCGCCGCGCACCTGCGTCAGGATCGAGTCGATATCGCGCTTCCCGTCGACAGCCTCGGCATACAGGCGAGCAGTCCCGGCGGCCGGCGTCCGCACGAAGTCGGTGAACATGTCGGTCCCCGAGGTTGCGACCGTGCGCCGGCCGATGTTCAGCAAGCGATACCAGACCTCGGCCGTGCCCAGCGGATTCGTCCACATGCAGACGAGTTCGATGCCGATGTTGTCGCTGAGCACCGCATCGGAAACGAGCTCGAGCGGGATCGGGTTGGACTCGAAGTCGTCGAACGGATCCTGTGCCAGCGCGATCGGATGGACGTAGGTTGCGAGGATGCCGTTTGCCTCGGCAAACGACATCGCTTCGCCGTTGGAGCGGTCCGGGCTGCCGAAACGCGGCATCTTCGGGCCGAAAAACCACGGATGAAACGCATCCCGGGCACCGATCATGCCGACGTGCCCGTGGAAGTTCGAACGAACTTCCTGCGACTGATGCACGGCATGGCCGTCCGGGGACGACACGCGTTCGCCGAGGATCGGTACGTCGACGTACCGGTCCAGGCGGTTCCACGACATCGGGAACAGCTGGTCGAGATCCTCGCCGGCGAGCAGCGGCAGCGTGTCCGCGAGTGTCATCCGGTAACTTCCGTCGGCATTGAGGTGGACGTGCTGGTCGGCGGATACGTAACCTGCGGCTCGGGCATCCCACAAGCGTTCTATCTCGAGATCCACCGACTGCGACTTGTCCGCCCTGGCTCGTACGGTCGTCGAGACCGGCATGCTCAACGGGCCGCGGGCCGCCATGACCTCGTAACGGCCGTCGGGCACGGTCACGGTGATCGTTCCCGAACTGTAGAAGTAGGGGTAGCCGTTCTGCGGGTCGAGATACGTCGGTCCGTCGGCGGTTGCTATCGGATGGCCGTCCGCGCGCCGCAGGGAAATCCTCGCCGGCGCCGGCTCGCCGTTCTCGTCCGCGGTCGTGATCGTCAGCGTGCCGGGTTTGCTCACGTAGCGCCATTCGCTGATTGTTACTTCACGAGGCTCCCCGCCGACCGTCGGCACACGCATCAGCCTGAACTGCTGTTCGTCATCGGGCGTGACGTAATAGACGTGCGTGCCGTCGGCGCCGAAGGACGGCATCAGCGCATAACTGCCCGGCGGGGTGAGCCGCCGCTGCGCAACCGGATCCTCGATGTCGGCGACGATGATGTGATAGTCGCCGCTTTCAGGTGCACTCAGAACGATCGAGCGCTCCTGCGGGTGTGCGTCGAAACTCATCGCCAGCGACAGCCGGTCCGGCCGAACGATACGATCGGTGCCGTCGATGAAATCGCGCAGATGAATATTGCGGCTGGGGTAGGCCTGGTTGAGGTAGAGCAGGCCCCGGCCGCCGGGCGCTCGGCGTGCATTGCGCTCTACTCGCCGGAGGTCGGTCAGCTGCTCGTCGTGTCCGGATGCGAGATCGCGGCGCCAGATGCTCAGCACGCCGTTCCGTGCCGACGTGTAATAAAGGTGCTTCCCGTCGGCGGAGAACTCGGGGTCCAGTTCGATGGCCGGTGAATCGAGGACCTGCTCCTTACCGCTGCCGAGATCACGGATGACGATACTGGTGTCGAGGCCGTCGTCCCTGACGAACGCCAGGCGCTCGCCGTCGGCAGACCAGCGCGGCCGGCCGTCCAGCGCCGGGCCATCGGTCAGCTGGCGGGCGACGCCGCTTTCGAGATCCAGCAGCCAGAGCCAGCCCTGCGACGCGAACGCGAGGGTCTTGCCGTCCGGTGCCGGCGCCGGATCGACGGGCCCCGACGACAGGAACGGGAACTCGTGCTGTTCCAGGTAGACGTGGTGGGAGAAGTCGTCGACCTTCGGGTAACGGTTGTCCCATCCCGCCAGGACCGACACAGGCAGCAAACCGGCGCCGATCAAGCCGATTAGACATAAGCAGTGCGCAAAACGGACGCGTCGTTTCATCGTTGGTACCCCCCCTGCAGTCTGGCGAAGGCTAGCAGCACATGTGCCGGCCGCCCACCGGTAAACGCCGTTATTCCCAAATCGAATAATAGGCGCCCCCGGCGTTTTCCATACGAAATTCAGGGAATTCAGGTAGTTATTGAGCCGGCAGGCTTCAGGGAGCGGCGAGCAGGCCGATTTCGCGGTCCCGGATGCCCCAAAATGGATACCTGTTGCATTTT
>JAACFE010000151.1 GCA_009937525.1 Gammaproteobacteria bacterium | reverse complement strand
CCCCGTCGGAAGACGCCCTGCACCCCGTGCAGCAGGCCTGGCTGGAGCACGACGTACCGCAGTGCGGTTACTGCCAGGCCGGCCAGATCATGGCGGCCGTCGACTTCCTGCAGCGCCACCCGGACCCGAGCGATGCCGACATCGACGACAACATCACGAATATCTGCCGCTGCGGGACCTATGTACGCATCCGCAAGGCCATCCACCGTGCCGCCGAACTCACAGCGGGAGAAGAATCATGAGCGCCCTCCTCCGGAACCGTCGCGTCACCCGCCGGCAGGTGCTGATTGCAGGAGCAGGCGCCGCGGGCAGCCTGGTCATAGGCCTTCCGGCGTTCGCCTACGAGGAGGAAGGCGAGCGCATGCTGGGCTTCTTCATACAGATCAATCCCGATGGCAGCGTCGTGATCGGCTGCAAGGACCCGGAGATCGGCCAGGGCCTGCGCACGACGGTGCCGATGATGGTCGCCGAGGAACTGGACGTCGCGTGGGAAAAGGTGCGCATCGAACAGATGCCGCTCGGCATCGTCAAGACGGCCGAAGGGTTCCGGTGGAAGTACGGCGGCGGCCAGGGCGTTGGCGGCAGCACCGGGCTTACGAGCAACTGGGAACTGATGCGCCAGGTGGGTGCCGATGCACGACGCCGACTCGTACGGGCAGCCGCCGAACGCCTCGGCGTGGACGAGTCGCAGTGCGACACGCGGCCCGGCTTTGTCGTCTGCGCATCGCAAAACGTCGAGATTCCCTACGGTGAGCTCGTCGTCGCGGCGGCCGCATCGCCGGCGCCCGAAGAGCCGGCCCCGCTCAAGGCCATGGATGACTATCGCATTATCGGCACGCGCCGCCAGACGATCGATGCGCGCGACATCGTGACAGGCAAGGCGATGTATGGCATCGACACGGTTCAGCCCGACATGCGCTATGCCGTCATAGCCCGAGCGCCGGTTCTCAACGCACGCGTCAAGACCTTCGACGATACGAAGGCCCGCAAGGTTGACGGCGTACTGGACGTATTCGAGATCGAAGGTCCTGCGCCCGGCGAGCCCTACATCATCCTGGCAAGCGGCGTGGCCGTCGTGGCGACCTCGACCTGGGCCGCGATGCAGGGACGCGCGGCGCTCGACATCGAGTGGGAAGAGAGCCCGAACGCAAACGACAGCAGTGAACGTTTCTGGCGCGAGAATGAAGAGATGCTGAGAGGCGACGGACAGGTCGTCCTGGATGAAGGCGACTTCGACTCGGCAATGGCGGCGGCGACCAGGACCGTCAAGCACCAGTACCGCGTGCCCTTCGTCTCCCATGCGCCGCTCGAGCCGCAGAACTGCTATGCCTATGTGAAAGACGATGAATGCCACATCATCGCGCCGACGCAGATGCCGTCGGGCGCGTCGCGTGCGGCCCACGCCGTCACCGATATCCCGAGGGAGAACATACGCGTCGAGATGACACGCGTCGGCGGCGGCTTTGGCCGGCGACTGACGAACGACTACGTCGCGGAGGCGGCCATGATCTCGAAGAAGACCGGCTGGCCGATCAAGCTGCAGTGGTCGCGCGAGGACGACATCAGGAACGACTTCTATCGTCCGGGCGGACTGCACGAGATGCACGCGGCCGTTGATGCCGACGGCACAGTCACGGCCTGGGCGCAACGCCTCGCGAGCGGCAGCAAGTACTACCGTCGCCCGGATATGCCGGACGAGAACCTGTACCAGGCGGAGCTGTATCTCGATGACTTCCCGCGTCGCATTGTAGAGAACATGCGCATGGAGTATTTCCACAACGCGATCGGCCTGCCACGCGGTTCCTGGCGTGCGCCGGCACATACGGCAAATGCATTCGTTATCCAGAGTTTCATCGACGAGATCGCGCATGAAACCGGTCAGGACCCGCTGCAGCTGCGGCTGGACCTCCTCGGCGAGTCGCGTGAACTGGAATACTCGGGCCACGGCGGCCCGACGTTCAATCCGGGGCGGCTTGCACGTCTCCTGCGCTTTGTTGCGGAACGCATCGAGTATGGCAAGCGACTGCCGAAAGGCAGGGGCATCGGGCTCGCGACGCACTTCACGTTCGGCGGCTACGCGGCGCACGCGATCGAGGTGAGCGTTGCGGGCGGCAGGCTCACGATAGAACGCATCGTCGCGGCCATCGACTGCGGCTTCGCGGTGCATCCCAACGGCGTCGACGCGCAGCTGCAGGGCGGCACTATCGATGGCCTGAGCACCGCGCTCGGCCTGCAGATTACGGTGAAAGACGGCCAGGTCGAACAGGGCAATTTCGACGACTACCCGCTCGCTGGTATTGCGGCATTCCCGGCCCTGTTCGAGACGCACATCCTCAACTATGACGACGTCCCGACCGGCGTCGGCGAGATCAGTCTCCCGTCGGCGGCGCCGGCGCTCACGAACGCCATATTCGCCGCAACGGGTCAGCGCATCCGCGCGTTGCCCGTCCTCGATCAGTTAGCGGTTGCCGGGGACGTCGACATGACATCGATGGCCAGCAAGCAGGCCTGAGGAGGCTGGCGACCCGTACGTTACGCGGCGATGACGCGATTGCGGCCCTCGCGCTTGGCCCTGTACAGGCGCGTATCCGCCTCGTCGAGAATGGCTCTGCAGTGGCTTGCGTCCTTCATCTCGGCGAGCCCTAAACTGATAGTCACATCGAAATTCGGCGCGATATCCGACCAGTCGGCATCCTGGACTGCATGGCGTAATTCGCTGCAGACCTGGACGGCGCGATCGACGCCGGTTTCCGGGAAGAACAGCAGGAATTCCTCGCCACCGTAGCGCGCCACGAAATCCGTCTTGCGGCACCCCTCGCGGAGTATCGTCGCCACGCGCTCGAGCACCTGGTCGCCGATCGCATGGGAGTAACTGTCGTTGATGCGTTTGAAATGATCGACGTCGGCGAGCGCGAGCGCGCCGGTGCGATTAATCCGCTGCGAGAGCTCGACCTGCTGCTGCAGGTAGTTGTCGGCATGGCGGCGGTTCGGCAGCCCGGTCAGCTTGTCGTGTGTAGCCTGCCGTTCGAACTCCTCCGCCTGCACCCGGAGCTCTTCCGTGCGTTCGTCGACAAGCCTTTCGAGGCGGACGCGCATCAAAGCATACTTCATGATAACGAGCATGCCGGCGGCGAGCACCGTCAGAAGCAACACGAAAAACACGGGCGTCTGATTGGTGAACGCGACTGCGAGCACGATGCCTGCTGCGCCGGATACATACTCGACGACGGCCGTGAACCGGTTAAAGACCAGGCGCGGATCGGTGTCCCGCATGTAGAGCATCAACATCATGCCGACATCGTTTATGACCTGCATGCCGATCACGAGCGCAAGCAGGACAACCGCGGCACCGACGTTGAGGTTCGAAACCGGAATCGCTCCACCGATGGACTCGTACAGAAGGCCGCTGCCCAGTATGACGAACATCATCAGTCCGGCGTTGTGCAGCGAGGCCGTGACGACCAGTCGCAGCGACACGCCGAGTCGCAGCCGTTGCCAGGGATAGATAAGCGACGCGAGCCCGTTTACCCATGCCGCATCGACAGGACCCAGCACCAGGACGCTCATGACCTGTGCAACCCGATCGAAGGATACGTGGCCGAACGCCGGGTGCGGAAAGCCGGTCGCAATGGTGAACAGGCCGAACACGAGGAAGAAACCGGCCGTGCCGAAACCGTATCCGCGTGCGAGGAAGCCCGAATCCGTGGCCGCTATAGCCACGGCGACGACTGCCGAGGTCAGCAGCAGGACGGAATAGACGAGGTCGGGGCGCCACAGGCGGCCTTCGTCCGGACGGGATTTCGGGGCTCTACTCATAGCAGCCGTCAAGTATGCCCGATTCGGGCACGCAGGAACGTGACATCCGTAACGTTGCCGATATCCCGGCGGGCGTGCGATACCGCAATCCGCTACACTCGGCGCCATGTTCGGAAGACTGGCCAAACGCGACAACCGCGGCATCCTGATCGAGTTCATCATGATCGTCTTGGGCATCAATATCGCCCTTTGGTTCGAGGGCTGGTTCGAAGAACAGGGCGAGCGGCAGGTCGAACGTCAGTACCTCGAGGGCATGCGTGACGATCTCCGTGACGATATCGACAACCTCGACAAGCTCATTGAATGGAATGAAGGCAAGGTCGAGCGCCTCGGCGAAATCATCCCGAAGCTCGACGAGCTGGCCGACGCACCGGGCAAGGTCCAGGCAGAAACCCTCTTCGAGCCGTCGAGCTACCTGTTCTTCCAGCCGTCGGACTTCACTTTCCTGTCGATGCGGGAGAGCGGGGATTTCCGCCTCCTGTCCGAAGAGGCCATCAAGCAGGGCATTTTGCGCCTGAACCGGCAATATTCGGCCATCGAAACCCTGGAAAAGAATTTCCTGCAGGCACTCGACGATGGCTACGCGCCCCTGCTCATGGCCAGTCTGGACGTCATGGAATCACGCATAACCGACTCGACCGTCATCGAGCGCCAGAATTTTCGAAATTTCTTTCCGTTTGCCCACCAGGACACGAGGACGCGCGTCTACATGTATCGGCAGGCCCGCGAGCAGGCAGCGGTACTGCTGGACCTGATCGATCAGCAGCTGCGCGGCTGACGACACCAGCAGGCGATTCCCCATTGCTTCCAGAGC
>JAACFE010000062.1 GCA_009937525.1 Gammaproteobacteria bacterium | reverse complement strand
ACGAGCGCAAGCGAAAAACGATTGCTTCGTCGCGGCATAATGATGGTCTCCAACTCCCCAAGTGCCTCTGCAGACGCCGCGCAGAGACATACGCATGGCAGGCAATGCTGCCTCTCCGATTGCCTGCGAACTATAGCCTATAAATGGTTTTTCGCCAAAATTTCAGCAATTTGGACGCTATTTAGAGCCGCGCCCTTACGTATGTTGTCGGCGACCACCCAGAGGTCGATTCCCCGCGGGTGAGAAATGTCTTCTCGCACTCGGCCGACATAGACGGGATCCTTTCCGGACGCTTCCGTCACCGCCGTCGGGTACGCGCCGGTCTCGACGCCGTCGACGAGTTCCACACCCGGAGCGTTGCGCAACAACTCGCAGACCTCTGCGGCGGATATCTTGTCGCGGGTCTCGATGTGCACCGCCTCGGAATGGCCGTAAAAGGCCGGAATTCGCACTGCGGTGGGATTCACGAGGATGTCGGGATCACCGAATATCTTGCGCGTTTCCCAGACCATCTTCATCTCTTCCTTCGTATAGCGATTGTCCTGGAACGCATCGATATGCGGCACCACATTGAAGGCGATCTGTTTCGCAGCGCCCTCGATTTCGAGCGGCCGCCCGTTCAGCAGCGTGGTCGTCTGCCGGACCAGTTCCTCGATGGCGTCACGTCCCGCGCCGGAGACGGCCTGGTAGGTCGCGACGTTGATCCGTTCGATGCCCGCCGCGTCGTAGATCGGTTTCAACGCCACCACCATCTGGATCGTCGAACAATTGGGGTTCGCGATGATGCCGCGGCTCGTGTAGCCGCTGATCGCTTCGGCATTCACTTCCGGCACCACCAGCGGAATGTCGTCGTCGTAGCGGAAGTGCGAGGTGTTATCAACGACAATGCAGCCCGCCTCGGCAGCCCGCGGCGCATATTCCGCCGATATCGACCCACCGGCCGAGAACAATCCGATCTGCACCTGCGAAAAATCGAAGCTGGCGAGGTCCTCGACAGTGAGCTCGCGATTACCGATGGGCACCTTCACGCCCACGGAACGCTCGCTCGCAAGAGCGAATATCTTGCCAACGGGGAACTTTCGCTCCGCCAGTATTTCGAGCATGGCTTCCCCGACGACGCCCGTGGCGCCGACGACGGCTACATCGAATCGATCTGTCATTGTCCTGTCTACGTAATGGCTGGTGTTCCCGACTGAACGTCGGCGTTCTGTGCACGATTGCGCAAATAATGATCCATTATGACGAGGGCCACCATCGCCTCGGCGATCGGCGTCGCGCGCAGGCCGACGCAGGGGTCGTGGCGTCCCTTCGTTACGATCTCCGTCTCTCTGCCGGACTTGTCGATCGTCTTTCCCGGCACCGAGATGCTCGAGGTCGGCTTCAGCGCAATGCTGGCAAGCAGGTCCTGCCCGGAGGATATGCCGCCGAGCGTGCCACCGGCATCGTTCTTGCTGAATCCGGAACCGGACATCTCGTCGCGGTGCTGGCTGCCGCGCTGTGCTACGGCCGCGAAACCGGCGCCGATCTCCACGCCCTTGACAGCATTGATGCTCATTAGCCCGCGCGCGACTTCTGCCTCCAGCTTGTCGAACACGGGTTCACCGAGACCGACCGGCATGTTGCTCGCCAGTACGCTGATCTTTGCGCCGATCGAATCGCCCTGCTCGCGCAACTCGTCCATGAAGGTCTCGAGTTCCGCGATACGCGCGGGATCGGCGCAAAAGAACGGGTTGTTGTCTATCGAGCCGAGATCGGTGGCACCGAGTTCGATGGGTCCCAGCTGCGAGAGATAGCCGCGTATCTCGACACCCAGTCGTTCCCTCAGGTATTTGCGTGCAATGGCGCCTGCCGCGACGCGCATCGTGGTTTCTCGCGCGGAGGAACGACCGCCGCCCCGGTAGTCACGAATGCCGTACTTTTGCTGATACGTGTAGTCAGCATGCCCCGGGCGGAACTTGTCCTTGATGTCGCCGTAGTCCCTCGAACGCTGGTCCTTGTTCTCGATCAGCAGGCCGATCGGCGTGCCTGTCGTGCGGCCTTCGAATACACCGGAGAGTATCTGCACCTGGTCCGGCTCGTTCCGTTGCGTCGTGTGGCGCGAACGGCCGGGACGGCGACGGTCGAGATCTTCCTGGATATCGGCCTCCTCGAGCGCCATGCCGGGCGGGCAGCCGTCGACGACGCAGCCCAGCGCACGACCGTGGCTCTCGCCGAACGTCGTCACCACGAACAGCTTTCCGAAACTGTTACCCGACCGCCATGCTCGAACGTTAGCCACACAAATGCAACATCCGGATACGCTGCCTCGAGCGCCGGCTGGCTGTTGCCGACCTCGCAAACGAGTATTCCATCGTCGGACAGGAACCGCGACGCATCATGCAGTATGACCCTGACCGAATCCAGCCCGTCGTTGCCCGCGGCGAGTCCCAGTGACGGCTCGTGACCAAACTCGTCCGGCAGTGACTCCATGTCCTCACGATCCACATAGGGTGGATTGCTGACAATGAGATCGTAGCGTCTCCCCTCGAGTGCATCGAAGAAGTTCGACCGGACGAGCCGGACCCTGTCGGCGACTCCGTGCCTGTCGACGTTGATTGCCGCGACCTCGAGCGCGTCCGCAGAGACGTCCACTGCGTCCACCGTGGCTTGCGGAAACGCCTTCGCCAGCGCAATTGCGATGCAGCCGCTGCCCGTGCCGAGATCGACGACCGAACGCACGCCGGACGGCTCGAGCCAGGGCGCGAAACGCGCATGGATCAGCTCCGCGATCGGCGAGCGCGGAATCAGCACGCGCTCATCGACGTAAAAGCGCATACCGGCGAACCAGGCTTCGTTCACGAGGTACGCAACCGGCACGTGCTCGCGAATCCGGCGCTCGACCAGGGCCCTGAATCCTTCGTGCTCGTCCTCACTGACGAGGCGCGCATAAGTCTCGGGCACATCGTCGTGAGAAAGACCGAGGTGGGCGAAGAGCAGCCACGCGGCTTCATCCGTCGGATTGTCGGTGCCGTGACCGTAACTGAGGTCAGCCGCAGCAAATCGATCGGCCGTCTGTCGGATCAGTTGCTCGACGGTTATGGCTTGTTCGCGGTCGCCCGTCACTGGCTGTACTGCACTTGCATCATCGATTATGGATCCCATCTCATAATCTCACACGGCTGCTGTAGAATCGCGCCCTCCATACCGTTTCTTTTCCAAATTCCATGCAAGCGCGCACCATCACAGCTGTTCTCGTACTCGGCGCCGCGATCGCTGCGGGGGTAGCCCTGTCGCTGCGCGATGCCGGCGAATCGGTCGCGCCTCGTGCCGCAACCATTCTGCCGGCCGGCAACGAGCTGCCCGAGTTCGCGCTGCTGGACCAGGACGGCTCGCCTGTGGACCGCACCGTGTTCGAAGGCCAGTGGGACCTGGTCTTCTTCGGCTTTACCCATTGCCCGGACATCTGCCCCGCCACGATGACCGTGCTCGGCCAGGCAAAGCGTGCTCTCGAAGCGCAGCAGGGCCGGGATCCGCTGCCGCGCGTGGTCCTCGTGAGCGTCGATCCGGAGCGCGACACGCCCGAGGCCATGGCCCGATACATCGGTTATTTCGGCGACGGCAATCTCGGCCTGACCGGCGAACTCGACGAAATCGGCAAACTGACCGGCGCGCTCGGCATTTTTTTCCAGAAAGCCGGGCCGGACGACGGCAACTACGGCGTCGATCACTCGACCGTTGTGCTGGTCATTGATCCGCAGGGCAGGCTGAAGGCGTTGTTCAGCGCTCCGCACCGGGTCGATGATCTCGTTCACGATCTGCCCCTTGTCATGGTCAGCGAATGATGTGGCGCCTGTTCATCTTGCTTGCCATCGTCGCCGCCCTGCCCGGCTGTGAGCGTCAAGACGTGCCGCCGGTCGTCGCGACCAACGTCGTGGTTACCGCGCCGGCCTCCGGGATGCCGATGGCGGCCGGGTACCTCGACATCAGCAACCATTCGGGGACGACGCTGCGTATCACCGACATCTCCAGCCCCGATTACGCGTCGGTCGAAATGCACGAAACCGTCGTGGAAGACGATGTCGCCCGGATGCGTGCGATCCCGGTACTGGAAATCGAGGACGGCGGCACCGTGATCTTCGAGCCCGGCGGAAAACACCTGATGCTGATGCAGCCGGTCGGCACGCCCGACACGATTACACTGAACTTTTATTCCGATGAGGTGTTGCTCCTCAGCGTCAGCGCCAGATTCTCGGCCACGATGGATTGAAGCATGCTGTCCCGACTATTCGTATTGATGCAGTTCCTGCTGCCGAAATTCTTCCTGACCGCACTGGTCTATCGCCTCGCGCGCGTGAGAGTGCCGGCCGTAAAGAACGGCTTGATTCGTGGCTTTCTCAAGCTGTATGACGTCAGGCTCGACGAGGTCCGGGGGCGGGTGCCGGACGATTTCAGGACGTTCAACGACTTCTTTATTCGCGAACTCGAGGAAGGCGCCCGGCCGCTCGACGCCGACCCCCGCGCCATCGTCTCCCCCGCCGACGGCACCCTGAGCCAGGCGGGCACTCTGCGCGGCAATCGCATGCTGCAGGCCAAGGGTATCGACTATACGCTCGAGGACCTGCTCGCCGCCGATCTCGATTCGGCCAGGGCATTTGCCGGCGGTTCATTCGCGACGATCTATCTCGCACCTTATAACTACCACCGCGTGCACGCACCCGCGGACGGCGAACTCGTAGCCGCACATTACGTTCCCGGCGACCTGTTCAGCGTCAACAGCAGGACCGCGGCACACGTGCCCGGGCTGTTCAGCCGCAACGAACGGTTGAACCTGCATTTCCGCACGGCATTCGGGCCGATGGTGGTGGTGCTGGTTGGCGCCTTGAACGTCGGCAGCATCTCGACACCCTGGAGCGGCGAGATCCGGCCGCGCCGCAGCGGGGTCGTCGAGAACCTCGATCTGTCAGCCGCGCCACGTGACGTCAGCAAGGGCGACCTGCTCGGCTGGTTCAACATGGGATCGACGGTCATCCTGCTGCTTCCTGCTGACGCCTGCCGCTGGCGCGAGAACCTCGAGCCCGGCGTGACGACCGTCATGGGCGGGGCGATCGGCGACCTCGCGGCGCCGTCCGCGTGAACTGGGAAGCGTCATCCGGCGTCAATGTCGCCCGGCAGCGCGCCGCTATGCTTGACCGTGCTCGCGCCTTCTTTCGGACACGCGACATCCTGGAAACCGATACGCCTGCATTGAGTCGCTATACCACCAGCGACCCCAACATCGAAAGCCTGCGTGTTGCCGGTCCCGGCAAAGCTACCCTTTACCTGCAGACATCGCCCGAGTCCTTCATGAAGCGCCTGCTCGCCGACGGCTACCCCGACATTTACACGCTTTGCCGCGTGTTCCGGGAGGGCGAGTCAGGCAGGCTGCACCAGCCGGAATTCACGATGGTGGAATGGTACCGGCACGATTTCGGACTGACCGCGATGATCGACGAAACGGTCGCGTTTATCGCCGATGTCCTGCAACGAGAGGACCCCGGGGATACCGAGTTGCTGGAGTATGAGCACGCGTTCCGGCGTTTCGCCGGTGTCGAACCGTTTACGGCCTCTATCGACGAACTCGCGGATGCCACGGACGCCGATGCGCGCCTGCGCGACGGTATCGGCGACGATCGGGACGCCTGGCTGGATCTGATCCTGAGCATGCGCGTCGCCCCGAATTTCCCCGCCGGCCGCCTCACTGTCCTGCGCCATTTCCCTGCGAGCCAGGCCGCGCTGGCGCAAATCTGTCCGGCCGATGACAGGGTTGCGGACCGCTTCGAGGTGTTCTTCGGCCCGGTGGAACTCGCCAACGGCTTCGTCGAGCTGCGCGATCCCGACGTTCAGCGAAGCCGGATGCATGCAGACCTCACCAGGCGCCGCGACTCGGCCCGGCGGCCGGTGCCGCTGGACGAACCGTTGCTGGCGGCGCTAGAGTCCGGCCTCCCGGCGTGCGCCGGTGTCTCGGTCGGCTTCGAGCGGCTCCTGATGCTCGCAACCGGTGCAGAGGATATCCGTGACGTGCTGACATTTGGGTTCGACGAGCAAAGCGACTGAGCAGCCCCTGACCATGACCGACTACGAACTGCTGGATTCCCAGGCCAAAGCCCTCCTCGGCGACGAGCCGGACGCCCTGGCAAACGCCGCGAATTTCGTGGCGCTGCTGTACAACGCGCTCGACGACGTGAACTGGCTCGGAATCTACGTGCTTCGCGGCAACGAACTCGTACTCGGCCCTTTCCAGGGAAGGCCCGCGTGCGTCCATATCGCCGTCGGCAGTGGCGTCTGCGGGATGGCGGCGGCAACGCTCGAGACTCAGCGCGTTCGCGACGTCCACGAATTCCCCGGGCACATCGTGTGCGACGCCGCATCGCGTTCCGAGATCGTCGTACCGCTCATCGTCGACGGATCGCTCGTCGGCGTGCTCGACATCGACAGCCCGTCGCTGGACCGTTTCAGCGAAGAGGACCAGGCCGGCATCGAACGGCTGTGCATGACCTACTGCGGCCTGCAGTCGGGTCGCGCGGGATTCCTGTAGATCCCGGCGGGAGGATCGGAAGCAGCCGTTCTTACTTCACGCGGCTGACGTACTCTTTCGAGCGCGTGTCCACCTTGATGACCTCGCCCTGATCCACGAATAACGGCACGCGCACGACGGCGCCCGTCGACAATTTGGCCGGCTTGACGCCGCCGCTCGCAGTATCGCCCTTCACGCCCGGATCCGTTTCCACGATCTCGAGCTCGACGAAGTTCGGCGGCTCGACGATGAGCGGCGAATTGTTCCACAGCGTGACGGGACAGATATCACCGTCGCTCAGCCAGTCGCTGGCGTCACCCACGGCATTTGCGTCGGCCGCGTACTGCTCGAAGGTGTCAGGGACCATGAAATGCCAGAACTCGCCGTCCGAATACAGAAACTGCATCTCGGTGTCCATGACGTCCGCCGCCTCGACGCTCTCCCCCGACTTGAAGGTCTTGTCGACGACCTTTCCGGTCTTGAGGTTCCTGATCCTGACGCGATTGAACGCCTGGCCCTTGCCGGGTTTGACAAACTCGTTCTCGACGATAATGCAGGGGTCGTTGTCGATCAGGATCTTGAGCCCTGAGCGAAATTCATTGGTGCTGTAGCTTGCCATTGGGGTATCCGGGGTTTCGGCGAGGCGCCATTTTACAGAACTCTCCCCTAAAAGTGCGCGTACCGCCAGCCTGCCCTGACGGCTCTCCTTACTATGCGGCCTCAACATGGCTGACGCCGCAATGGGCGCTACCGGCCGACCATCAGATACCGGCAGGCCCCCAGGGCGTTTTTCGACCGGCGGCGGGCGTCCGGGACGTTTGTCGACCGAAGTAAAGCGCAGCGCAGCGAGCCATGAGGGAGACAAATGTCCAGAGCGCCCGACCAAAGGTCGAATCGTTCGCCTTTACGGAGGGTAGATCCTGATGGAGAGAGGGGTCGGGAGGGGCGCCGAACCTAGACCCGGGTCACAGTATGGTAAATCGTGGGCGGCTAGTCTGTGAGCATCGCTAAATCCGGCATTCTTAACAGAATATGGATATCCGGAACGAAGACCGGAGGCAGGCAAGGATCGCGCATTGAACGACCGCCATAGTATTTCGATAGCCGTGTTGTCCAGGGACCAGGACGACGTTGCGCTCATCAACGGCACGCTCCGCGATGGCGGACATGCCGCCCATTGCCACTGGATCGACCGTCCGGCCAAACTGGACGACACGCTCTCGGAGGAACAGGTCGAACTCATCATCGTCAATTGCGACCGTTACTCTGACGGCGTACGCAAGATCATCAAGCAGAAGGACCGCTTCAACCCGGAGGTGCCGGTCATTGCACTGCGCAAGGAGGCGGACGAGAACACGATCCAGGAGGCCATGCGCGACGGCGCCTGCGACCTCGTTTCAATCGGGCTGCGGAATCGCCTGCAGTCCGTAGTGACCCGCGAATTGCGTGCGCTACGCGCGGAACGAGCCCTGAACTCGACAATTGCTTCCGCCAGCGAATACAAGCGCCAGATACGCGATTACATGCAGACCTCCAGCGCGGCCATCGCCCTGGCCCACGAAGGTATCGTGATCGAGGCCAACGACGCCTGGTTGAAACTGTTCAAGTTCGCCAGTGTGGACGAGGTCAAGGGGTTGCCGCTCATGGACAGCTTCGACTCGCAGAGCCATGCTGCGCTCAAGGGCGCGCTCAACGCCGCCGTCAAGGGCAAATGGGCCAAGGACGAGAAACTCAAGGTCAAACCGCACCTCGACGTCGGTCCCCGCAGCGACCTGGAACTCGAGTTCCAGCGCATGGACTTCGACAGCGTGCCGTGTGTTCATGTTCGTATCGCCCCGCAGGACGACTCGAGCAAGGAACCCACCGCCCTGGTTCACGATGCCCTGAAGCGGGACCCGACGACACTCTTCTACCATCGCGCACAGTTCATCGAGCGCCTGGGCAAACGTCTCAAGCGCAAACCGAAATCCGGCCTGCACGTGCTGGCGTACGTGAAGATCGACAAGTTCGCAGACGTACAGAAGAAGATCGGCATCCTGGAGTCCGAAGAGGTGCTGGCTCAGTTTGCCGAGGAAATGCGCAAACGCATGCACCCGCGCGACGTGGCCGGCCGCTTCGAAGGCACGTCACTGATGGTACTGCTGGAGCGAGGCAACGCACGCGACGGCCAGGGCTGGGGACGGCAACTCGTAAACCACATCGGCAAAACCACCTTCGACGTCGGCGAGAAGTCGGCGCAGATCACCTGCACGGTCGGCGTCTGTGCGGTCAGCGAGGTGTTCGGCAATCTCGAAGAACTCGTTGCGGCGACGGTGGACGCCTACCAGCTCGGCAAAGCCGCCGGCGGCAATACCTGTTTCCTCAACGAGTCGGCGCACGAAGATACGAAACAGAAGGAATTCGACGCGATCTGGGTCAAACGCCTCAAGTCGGCATTGATGGACGACCGCTTCATGCTGGCACAGCTACCGATCGCCGGACTGCGGCGCGACTCGATCGAAATGTACGACCTGCTTGTGCGTATGGTCGATGAACAGGGCAAACCCATATTGCCATCGGAATTCATTCCCGCGGCCGAACGCAACAACATGATGAAGAATGTCGACCGCTGGATGATCAAGGCCGCGATCGATTTCTGCGAACAGGGCAGTGCGGATCGGGTGTTCGTGAGGCTTTCCCGACAGTCCGTCTTGGACAAGGGCACGATCGGCTGGATGCAACGGGAATTCGACGATCGCAAGTTCGACTGCTCGCGCCTGGTCGCGCAGCTGCCGGAACGCGACGCGGCGAAGCATATCAAGCAGACGCGCGACATGGTGAAAAAGCTGAAGAAGCTGGGCGTCGGATTCGCCCTCGAGCATTACGGCATCGACCAGGAGCGCTTCCAGATCCTCGATATCCTGAAACCGGACTACATCAAGGTCGACGGCGAGCTGATGCACACGCTGATGACCGACACGGGTATGCAACACGCCGTGCAACGTATCGTGGCTGCGGCCGCGCAGCGCGGGATCAAGTCGATTGCCGAGCGCGTCGAGAACGCGAACGCCATGGCCGTACTCTTCCAGCTCGGACTCGATTACATGCAGGGACACTACGTGCACGAACCCGAGGTGGTACTGCAGGACAAGACCGACAGCGTCAAGAAAATGACGCTCGAGGAACTGGCTGCCGCTAACGCAGGCTGAGGGACAGACGCAGAGTGTGACGGCTTTCACATATTCGAATTGAAACTGCCGGTTACAGGCTTTTTTTACAAAAAACGTGGAATCGGCGCGTAGACGGAATCGCGGGGTGTTCGTACCCTGAACACCGCGCCAGAGTACCGAGGTACGAGCAGTGAAGACACGAAAGAATTCGCACAAAATGCCGCGCAGGCACTTATCCGGCGCCCGTAAGGCGGCGCTACCGGCGCTCGTTGCGGCGGGAAGCGGCCTCGCCGTCGGCTCGGCAGTTGCGTTGGAACTCGGCGAACTCCAGGTACAGTCCACGCTCGGCCAGCCGCTGCGCGCGAGCATCGCCTACGCGCTCGGCGCGAATGAAATCATCCAGGATCATTGTGTAGCCATACGCTCAGGCAGTCGCGATCTGCCCGGTCTGCACAACGCACGTGTCCGTGTATCGAAAGGCATTATCTCGATTTCCGGCCAGTCTCCGGTGATGGAGCCGATGCTGTCGACCAACCTGGTGGTCGACTGTCCGTACGCCGCACGAATAAGCCGCAGCTACCTGATGTTCGTGAATCCGCAGGCGACGCCGGTGACGGTAGCGCGTCAGGCGGCCGCAACAACGTCGGTGTCGGAAGCCCCCGTCAATCGCAGACCTGCTGCACGGCAACCGGCAGTTGCCGGCACATCCATCCCGGTCGAATCGCGCTACCTCGTGCAGCCCGGCGATTCGCTGTCGGGCATCGTGCAACGCCTCGAGGGCCGCAACGTGGCGATTTCGGAGGCCATGACTGCCATCCTCGCGGCGAATCCGGATGCCTTCATCAACGGCAGCCCGGACAGGTTGAAAGCCGGCAGCTGGCTGGACATACCGTCGCTCGCCGGCAGTTCCCCGCTACCAGCCGCAGCGGTGCAACCCGAACCGGTACAAACTGAAAAGGCTGACGACGCCTTGGCGCCGGTCAGCGCCAGTCTTTACCAGGGCGCCGAAGTCCTGGAACAGGACGCAAGCAAACAGATTCCTGCGACCGAGTTCCTGCCCGAGCTGACGGAACCCGCGGTCGCCGAAACGGTCGAGTCGACCGTCGTCGACGTGACTGAAGTCGTGGCAGAGGAACCTGTCGCAGAAAGCGACTACTCGGCCACCTACGCGGACCTCGTCGCCGGCGATGTGGTGGTCGACGAACCGGTTGCCGCCGAGCCCGCGCCCGTTGCACCGGCCCGGGTCGTCAAACCAGGCGCCGGTACGCGTATCGTCGGTTCGCCCGAGCCTGCGGGCTCTTCGTGGAACTGGCTCATCTGGACCGCCGTCGCCGTGATCTCTGTGTTCGGCGCCTACCTCATGTTCTGGCCCCGGCTCCGCGAGCACTTCGGGTCCAAGCCCGTCGGCGCCGATGACCGGGTGCCGCCACGATCCGAGCACAGCGCACCTCAAGTCGAGCCGATTTCGGTGCCCGATTCCGAGATGACCGTGCAGGAGATCAAGCCGACCTACGACAACGTTGATTTCGACCTGTCCGACGATTCCCCGACCGAAGAGAACCTTGCGCTCGACGCGGACCTCGTCGACGGCACCGGATTCGACGAATCCGACGACGTCGATTTCAACCGGGAGTTCGGCTTTGCCGCCACGATGGATCTCGACCTCGAATTGCCGGAAAAGGCTGCCGAGGAAGATGCGCCACCGGAAACGGATATCATCCCGCCGCCCGAAAGGCCCGAGGAACTCGTTGTCGACAGCGAGGTGCTGCCGGAGGACGACGACGACGAATACGACATCTCGATGATTGTCGACGCGACGAAGATGCCGGATCCCGCCGAGGTGACCGAGCGCGATCTCAAGGCAGTCCCGATCGAGGACACCGGCCAGACCCTGATCAACGACGACTACACGATCGTCGACGAAATCGGTCGGGATATCCTCGAGCAGGACTATGAGGACGAGCTGAGCGCGACCCAGTTGCTGAACGCCGAAATCGAACAGGCGGCGTCGGAGCTTGCAGAGACTATCGGTGCAGACGACCCGACCGAGTTCGCCAACCTGGACGACGACGCAACCGAAGTAGCCACTCTGGAGGACGACGATTCGGGCAAGATCGTCGGATCAGATGACGACACGTCGATCGAAATGCAGTTGACGAACCTGTCGGAACTCGACCTGACGGCGACACTGGAAGCGCAGAACGACGACGTCGGCGACGAACTCGACGTGACGGCCAACATCGACGCCGATGACAAGACCGTCGAGATGCCGCGCGACAAGGACGGCACTCGCTCCGTCTAGCCACTGCCGGAGTCTTTTCAATGCGAGGCACGCTGCTGCCGCGCCTCGCCCCCGATATCTCCCTGCGTTGTGGGGCGCCCGGGGCATTTCTCTCCCTCATGGCTCGGTTGACCAGCGACTTCCTGTCGCTGGCCCTTCGGGCGCGCAAGCGCGTCCAAATTCGCTCCCGGCGAATTTGTCGCTGCGCTGACATCCAGGGACGGATTAACGGCGCGGAGCACAGGGATGTGCGAGAGCGACGATGCTTCGGTCGAAAAACGCCCCGGGGCGCCTGTGACCGGTGTTTGGCCCAGCGGAGCCCGGTTCGGGATGTTTGTGACCGTTGTAGGAGCGGTTCTCGAACCGCGATCGCGCGCCGAGGCGCGCTCCTACAGCCGCACAAGTGCCCCGGGCGCCTGGGAAGGATCAAATCAGGGGCACTGAAAGGGAATGAATCGGCTACTCGGGCTTCACACCGACGAGCCGGTCGACGCTGCGCCAGCCGCGCGGCAGCAGCGCGCCGCGCAACGCCCGTTCCCCGTAATAGGGCTCCGAATCGTCCCACCTGATGGTCATTATGCGCTTGCCGGAATAGACCTGCAGATCGCCATCCTCCGGAACGACCGTCGCCGCGACCATTCTCTCCTCGCCACTCTGGTACTTTTTGCCGGGGATGTTGATGAGCTTGTTACCCTTACCCTTGGCGAGTTCCGGAAGCTCGTCCATCTCGAACATCAGCAGCCGGCCGATGGAGCTGACCGCCGCGATCAGGCACTCGGTCTCCCCGGGGACAGGCGCGGGCACGACCGCCTTGCCGCCCGCAGGGACACGCAGGATCGCCTTGCCGGCCTTGTTCCGGGACACCAGGTCTTCGAGCTTCACGATGAAACCGTAACCGGCGTCGCTGGCAAGCAGGTACTTTTGTTCGTTGTCGCCAATCATCGCGCCGCAGAATTCCGCGCCGTCGGGCGGCTTGAATCGCGACGACAGCGGCTCGCCCTGCCCGCGCGCGGATGGCAGCGTGTGCGCCATCACGGAATAAACGCGCCCAGTGCTGTCGATGAACATCGCCAGCTGGTTGCTGCGCCCCTGCGCTGATGCGAGGAAGCCGTCGGCGGACTTGTAGCTCAGCGATGTAGCATCGACGTCATGACCCCTTGCCGCACGCGCATAGCCACGCTGCGACAGAATGACCGTTACCGGCTCGCTCGCAACGAGCTGGGTTTCGTCCAGCGCCTGTGCAGCTTCGCGTTCGACAATCTCGGTGCGGCGCTCGTCGCCATAGGTATCCGTGTCCTCCAGGATTTCCTTCTTGATAAGCGTCTTCAGCCTCGACGCACTCTTGAGCGTCTTCTCCAGCACGTCGCGCTCTTCGTTGAGATCGTCCTGCTCACCACGGATCTTCATCTCCTCGAGCTTGGCGAGGTTGCGCAGCCGCAGATTGAGAATGGCTTCGGCCTGGAGGTCCGTGAGCTTGAAGCGCTTCATCAGCACGGGCTTGGGTTCGTCCTCGGTGCGGATGATCTTTATGACCTCGTCGATGTTGAGGTAGGCAACCAGCAGCCCGTCCAGGATGTGCAACCGGTCCGTTACGATCTGCAGGCGGTGCTTGAGGCGCCGCTTGACGGTCTCGCGCCTGAACTTGAGCCATTCCCTCAGCATGTCGACGAGATTGAACATCCTCGGCCGGCCATCGAGATCGATCACGTTCATGTTGACGCGCACCGTTCGCTCCAGCGACGTCGTCGAGAACAGGTGCGACATCAGCTGCTCGATATCGACACCGCGCTTCTTGCTGATAACCAGCCTGATCGGATCCTCGTGATCCGATTCATCGCGCAGGTCGTCGACCTGGGGGAGTTTCTTGGCGCGCATCTGCGTCGCGATCTGCTCTAGCACCTTGCTGCCGGATACCTGGTAAGGCAGCGAGGTAATAATGATGTCGCCATTCTCCATCTTGTAAGAGGCACGAAGCCGCAGTGTGCCGCTGCCCGTCGCATAGATCTGTTTGATATCCGCGCGCGGCGACACGAGTTCGCCGCCGGTCGGAAAGTCCGGGCCCTTGATGTGTTTCATCAGCGCCGCGATGGTTGCCTTGGGCTCGTCCAGCAGGTGCACCAGCGCGCTGGCCACTTCCCTGAGATTGTGCGGCGGCACATCGGTCGAGAGCCCCACTGCGATACCGGTGGTGCCGTTCAGCAACAGGTTGGGAAGCCTCGCCGGCAGCACAACGGGCTCGTTGAGCATGCCGTCGAAGTTGGGGATCCATTCGACCGTCCCCTGCCCCAGCTCCTGCAGCAGGCTTTTCGCATACGGCGCGAGGCGCGACTCGGTGTAACGCATGGCGGCAAAAGACTTGGGATCGTCGGTCGAGCCCCAGTTCCCCTGGCCGTCGATGATCGGGTAACGGTAGGAGAAGTCCTGCGCCATGAGCACCATGGCTTCATAGCAGGCGGAATCGCCGTGTGGGTGAAACTTGCCGATGACGTCGCCGACGGTCCGCGCCGACTTCTTGGGCTTCGAACCCGCCGACAGTCCGAGCTCGCTCATCGCGTAGATGATGCGCCGCTGGACGGGCTTGAGACCGTCGCCGATCTGCGGCAGCGCACGGTCGAGAATCACGTACATCGAGTAATCGAGGTACGCCTTCTCGGTATACTCCTTCAGCGACTGCTGTTCGACGCCTTCGAGATTCAGGCTGTTCTGCATAGCTTCCATACCTCGTCCAGGCCAGCCATCGTCCCCGGCCCGGCGCGTAGACTCACACTTCTGCGAGGCTTTCCTTTGCCTCGCGCCATGCGCATTTCCTCATACTTCTGCCAGATTCCCCTTGCTCTCGAGCCACTCGCGGCGATCTTTCGCACGCTTCTTGGCCAACAGCATGTCCATTACCTGGTCAGTCTTGTCGCGCGGATTCACGGTGAGCTGCACGAGGCGCCGCGTGTCGCGGTTCATCGTCGTCTCCCGAAGTTGCGACGGGTTCATTTCGCCAAGTCCCTTGAAGCGGGTGACGGTGATCTTGCCGCGCATCTTTTCCGCCTCGATTCGATCGAGTATGCCCTTGCGCTCGCTGTCATCGAGCGCGTAGTAGACTTCCTTGCCCACATCGATACGGTACAGGGGCGGCATCGCCACGTAGACGTGTCCCGCGAGCACCAGTTCGCGGAAGTGCCGCAGGAACAGGGCGCAGAGGAGCGTGGCGATGTGCAGCCCATCCGAGTCGGCGTCGGCAAGGATGCATATCTTGTGGTAGCGCAAACCATCGAGGACGTCGCTTCCGGGGTCGACGCCGATTGCAACGCTGATATCGTGGACTTCCTGGGATGCCAGGATTTCGGCGGCATCCACTTCCCAGGTGTTCAGGATCTTGCCTCGCAGCGGCATGATTGCCTGCGTCGCCCGATCCCGGGCCTGCTTGGCGGAGCCGCCGGCAGAATCGCCCTCGACGAGGAAGATCTCACACAGTTCCGGCTCCTGCGACGTGCAGTCGGCCAGCTTGCCGGGCAATGCCGGACCGGAGACCACTTTCTTGCGGACGACCTTCCTGGCGGCTTTGAGCCGCCTTTGCGCCTTTACGATTGCCAGCTGCGCGATCTGATCGCCGGTTTCCGGGTGCTGATTCAGCCAGATCGCGAAGTTGTCCTTGATGATGCCGGCGATGAAGGCCGCCGACTCCCTCGAGGACAGCCGCTCCTTTGTCTGTCCCGAGAACTGCGGATCCTCCAGCTTCGCACTGAGAACGAAGTTGAGCCCGTCCCAGACGTCTTCAGGCGCGATCGATACGCCTCGGGGCAGCAGGCTGCGAAAGTCGCAGAATTCACGCAGCGCGTTCGTAAGCCCCGTCCGCAATCCATTGACGTGAGTCCCGCCCTGCGGCGTCGGGATCAGGTTGACGTAACTTTCGGTGACCGCCTGACCGCCCTGTACGGACCAGGCGAGCGCCCAATCCACGGCTTCTTTGTTGCCCGTGATGCTGCCCGAATAAGGCTCGACCGGCAGCAATTCGGATCCACCGACGGCTTCCAGGAGATACTCCTCGAGCCCACCCGAATAGCACCACTCCAGCTTCTCCTTCGGCTTCTCGACCTTGAGTCGCACGATCAGCCCCGGGCACAGCACAGCCTTGGCCCGCAGCGCATGTTTCAGCCGCGAGATCGAGAACTTGGGGGAATCGAAATACTGCGGATCGGGCCAGAAGCGAATGGTGGTTCCCGTGTTCGCTTTGCCGACGGTGCCGACCTCTTCGAGCTTGCCGCGTTTCTTGCCGCCGGCAAAACTCATGTTGTATTCCTTGCCGCCGCGGCGTATCCAGACCTCGAGGTTCTTCGAAAGCGCATTCACGACCGACACGCCGACGCCGTGCAATCCCCCGGAGAACTGGTAATTCTTGTTCGAGAACTTTCCGCCCGCATGCAGCTTGGTGAGGATCACCTCGACCCCCGGGAGTTTTTCCTTCGGGTGTTTGTCGACCGGCATGCCGCGGCCATCGTCGGCGACTTCCAGGGAACCGTCCTTGTAGATCATCACTTCGATCTTCTTGCAGTGGCCTGCAAGCGCCTCGTCGACACTGTTGTCGATGACCTCGTGCGCGAGATGATTGGGCCGGGACGTGTCCGTGTACATGCCCGGCCGGCGGCGTACGGGTTCCAGCCCGCTCAGGACTTCTATGTCCTTGGCGTCATAGGATCTTGCCATTACGTGAAGCTGCCCAGCGAATTCACGCCGGGGATTCTAGCCTGATTACAATAGCGGTGCACCCGCGATTTAACGGCTTCCAGGGAAAAATTGGCGGTGCCTAATCGAGATCGCCAATCAGCGACTGACGAACGTTTTCCGGCAGCGGCGCAATTTCGACCAGGTAATTCTCGTGATCGATGCCGGCCGCCAGCGACGCTCCGGACTTCAGCGCATCGACCTCCTCGGGAGAAAGTTCGAACCGCATGAAGTGCACGGCGGAGGTCTTGTACTCATCGGAGCGTTCGAGGTCCTCGTCCGCGATCGCAAAAACGCGATCGAAGCCTTCGACCCGGACATAGACCTTGTCTTCGACGCCTATGAGCTGCGCCAGCATCGCGCGCCGCTCCTCGACGTCCGGAAACTCGACCATGAATGTCGCCTTCCAGTTGGAACCATCCGGGATCAACGGGTTGTAAGCCTCGAGTTCTTCGTTGATTCCTGCCGCCTCGAAGATGCGCTCGATTCGCAACATCTCCTGGACCTGGTACTGCATCGTCAGGCGGTCTTCGAAATACAACGCGGCATTAGTGCCGAGTTCGACGCGGCGGTTGCGCTTGTGTGACAGGACCTGGGTCCGAAACTCGCTGCGTATGTCGGAGTACTGTTCCAGGCTGTACAAATCGTCTCGTGTCAGTTTCTGCATTGCATTCATATTCCGTAAGCTTTCCTTAGCAGGCTCATCGGGTGCCCGGCGGAGTAATCGTCGAGATCCTGGGCGATCTGGTCAGACGCCATCGGGCAGTCGCTGACGAAGTGATCCGCGCCGCTCTTCTTTACCTTGTTGACGACAGGCCGCGCGATCTTCTTCGAGATGTCGTGAAACTCCTTCTTGACCGCATAGGTGCCATCGTGACCCGAACAGCGCTCGATGGTTTCGACCGTCGTGTCCGGCACGAGCTGCAGCATATCGCGTGTCTTCAGGCCGATGTTCTGCACGCGCAGGTGACAAGGTACCTGGTACGAAACCTTGCCGAGCGATTGCGCGAAATCCGTCTTCAGCCTGCCGTCCTTGTGCCGCAGCATCAGGTACTCGAAAGGATCGTACATGGCGGCCTGGACCTTCTTGACGTTCTCGTCGTCCGGGAACATGAGCGGCAGCTCCTGCTTGTACATCAGCGTGCAGGACGGGATCGGCGTCACGATGTCGTAGCCTTTATCGACCCACGCGGCGAGTACCGGAATATTGATCTCCTTGGCGCGCACGACCGCGTCGATATCGCCGAGTTCGAGCTTCGCCATGCCGCAACAGGCCTCCTTCTCGGCCAGCGCGACTTCGATACCGTTGTGCTCGTAGACAGCAACCAGGTCCACATCCATCTCCGGCCGGTTGCGGTTGCCGTAGCAGGTCGTGTAGAGAACCACCCTGCCCTTCGTGCTCTCCGACGCCTCGCCGGTCACCGTGGACTGTCCGCGCAGATGCTTGAGACGTTTGCGGGCGTTCTTCGAGTGATAGTCCGGAACCGGCGCCGCGTGATGGATGCCCAGTGCACTCTCGAGCATCTTGCGTCCGAACTTGCTGCGGTTGGTCGCGTTAACCACCTGCGCGATCACAGGTATGCCCGCGAACCTGCCGACCGCATCGGTCGCTGCGAGCACCTTGTCGCGCATAGATGCACCCTGCTTCCTGAAGCGGGCCGCCTTGGCACGCAGCATGAGGTGCGGAAAATCGATGTTCCACTCGTGCGGCGGCACGTACGGACACTTCGTCATGTAGCACATGTCACAGAGGTAGCAGTGATCCACAACGTTCCAGTAGACCGACCTGGGCACGGTGTCGAGTTCCATGCTCTCGGATTCGTCGATCGCATCGAAAAGCGTCGGGAAGGAATGGCACAGGTTGAAACAGCGCCGGCATCCGTGACAGATGTCGAATACCCGTTCGAGTTCCTCGAACAGCGACTTCTCATCGTAGAAGTCGTCGGACTGCCAGTCGATGGGATGACGCGTGGGCGCCTCTAGACTGCCCTCGCGACGGACTTCGGAATTGGACATGGCGAAAAAAAGCCGGGCTTACGCCCGGCTTTCCTTGTGAAGATCAGTCGTCGAGCGTGTCGAGAGCCTTCTGGAAGCGGTTCGCATGCGACCGCTCTGCCTTGGCGAGGGTCTCGAACCAGTCCGCGATCTCGTCAAAAGCCTCTTCGCGCGCCGCTTTCGCCATGCCGGGGTACATGTCCGTGTATTCGTGGGTCTCTCCGGCGATCGCCGATGCGAGATTTTCGGCTGTCGAGCCGATGGGCATGCCGGTCGCGGGATCACCAACCTCTTCGAGGTATTCGAGATGGCCGTGCGCGTGGCCGGTTTCACCCTCGGCGGTGGAGCGGAAAACGGCGGCTACGTCGTTATAGCCTTCGACGTCAGCCTTGGCGGCAAAGTACAGATAGCGGCGGTTCGCCTGGGACTCACCCGCGAAGGCGTCTTTCAGGTTTTGTTCGGTCTTGCTGCCTTTCAGTGACATGATTTCCCCTCTCAATTGAGATTGATTTACAATTAGACTGAGTCTAAGCAGCCTGTACTCTATGCCTGAGCCGCTGCGTTGTCAACGGGCCGCGCGGCGCATCGCAAAGTCGCAGCGAGCATTGACGCTGCCGCACGCGGGAGGTAGCGTAGCCTCGCCATCAGCCACGGGATGCCTCATGAGCACGAAGCAAGCCATCGACCTCGAGAAAGCCCTCAGCGACCTGGAAGAGCTGGTCGAGGAACTCGAATCCGGCGACCTGCCGCTCGAGAAAGCGATGAAGAAATTCGAGGACGGCATCAAGCTCACGCGC
>JAACFE010000150.1 GCA_009937525.1 Gammaproteobacteria bacterium | reverse complement strand
GGTTTGATGATCTCCGGGTGACGCGAACGCCACAACAGGAATAATGCGGGAATTACGATAAGGGTCAATACGGTCGCGCTGACCATACCGCCCACCATGGGCGCCGCGATGCGGCGCATCACCTCGGAGCCGGTGCCGCCGCCAAGCATGATCGGCAAGAGACCCGCGATGATCGCCGCCACTGTCATCATGATCGGGCGCACGCGCAATAGCGCGCCGTCGATGACGGCCGCCTGCACGTCCCCGAGCGTCAGCGACCGGCCGGCCGCCCGGGCGTCGGCCATGTGGCGGCGTATCGCCATGTTCAGGTACACGAGCATGACGACGCCGATCTCGACGGCGACACCCGCCAGTGCGATGAAGCCCACGCCGACGGCTACAGATAGCTCGTAACCCAGCCAGTACAGCAGCCAAAGTCCGCCGATGAGGCCCATCGGCAATGTGCCAATGATGATGGCGACCTCTGCAAATCGCCCGAAATTGAGGTACAGCAGCAATACGATAATGGCCAGGGTCACGGGACCAACCACCGACAGGCGTTCCTTCGCGCGCACCATGTACTCGTACTGACCCGACCAGGACAGCGAATAGCCGGCCGGCAAATCAATGGATTCCGCGACGACGCGCTGTGCTTCGGCGACATACGATCCCAGATCACGCCCGGTAATATCGACGTAGCTCCAGCCGTTCAGGCGTGCGTTTTCACTCTTGATAACCGGCGGCCCGTCGACGACCTCGACGTCGGCGACGTCGGCCAACGCGATACGGGCACCGGCCGGAGTAACGATCGGCAGCAGCATCAGCTGCTGGACCGAATCGCGCACGCGTTGCGGATAGCGCAGGTTGACCGGGTAGCGCTCCAGGCCCTCGACCGTCTGCGTGACGTTCATACCTCCCACCGCGGAGCGGACGATATCCTGAATGTCCGCTATGTTGAGGCCGAAACGCGAGGCGCGGTCGCGGTCGATATCGACGTCCACGTAACGCCCACCGGCAACACGCTCGGAGTAAACCGATGCGGTGCCCTCGACCTCGGTGAGCACGCGCTCGATATCCAGGCCGATACGCTCGATTACCTCGAGGTCCGGCCCGGCCACCTTGATTCCGACCGGCGTCTTGATACCGGTGGCGAGCATGTCGATGCGTGTCTTGATCGGCATGACCCAGGCGTTCGTGAGCCCGGTGTACTTGACGACCCTGTCGAGTTCGGCGCGCAGTCCTTCCGGCGTCATGCCTTCGCGCCATTCCTCTCTTGGCCTGAACTGGATGACCGTCTCGATCATGGTCAGCGGTGCAGGGTCGGTTGCCGTCTCTGCACGACCGATCTTGCCGAATACCTGCTTCACTTCAGGCACCTGGCGGATCATGCGATCCGTGTGCTGCAGTATCTCGCGTGCCTTGTCGACGGAGACGCCGGGGTAGGTCGTCGGCATGTACATGAGGTCGCCTTCGTCGAGCGGCGGCATGAATTCCGAGCCCAGTTTCGTCGCGGGCCACAGGCCGACGACCAGCACGGCGGCCGCCAGTGCCAGCGTCCCCTTCGGGAAGCGAATGACCGAGTTTATGACAGGCCGGTAGGCAGCGATCAGAACGCGGTTGATCGGGTTCTTGTGCTCGGGCGTCATGTGACCGCGGATGAAGTAGCCCATAAGTACCGGCACCAGCGTTATCGACAGCCCCGCCGCGGCCGCCATGGCGTAGGTCTTGGTAAACGCAAGCGGTGCGAACAAGCGGCCTTCCTGGGCCTCGAGCGTGAACACCGGCAGGAAACTCAGCGTGATGATCAAAAGCGAAAGGAACAGCGGCGGCCCGACCTCGGTCGCCGCTTCCTGCATGATGCGCCAGCGGTTTTCGTCCGTGAGCGGCTCTTTCTCAATGTGCTTGTGCACGTTCTCGATCATCACGATCGCGGCGTCGACCATCGCGCCGATGGCGATGGCAATGCCGCCCAGGGACATGATGTTCGCGTTGATGCCTTGCAGGTGCATGATGATGAACGCGACCAGGATACCGACCGGCAGGCTGAAGAAGATGACCGCCGACGATCGGATGTGGAACAGGAACACGGCGCACACCAGCGCCACCACGAGGAACTCCTCCACGAGCTTGCCCTGCAGGGTCTCGACGGCGCGGTGAATCAGGTCTGAGCGATCATAGGTCGGGACGATCTCGACGCCTTCGGGGAGGCTGCGCTGCAGCTCGGCGAGCCGCTCCTTGACGCCTTCGATCGTCGCGAGCGCGTTCTCGCCCCAGCGCATGACGATGATGCCCCCGACGACCTCGCCTTCGCCGTCGAGATCGGCGATGCCGCGCCGCATTTGCGGGCCGAGCCGGATCTCGGCGACGTCGGAAAGCACCAGCGGCGTGCCGTGGGCGTTCACGCCGAGCGGGATATGGTTGAGATCCTCGAGGCCCTGGATGTAGCCCGTCGCGCGGACCATGTACTCGGCCTCGCCCATCTCGATGACCGAGCCGCCGGTCTCCTGATTGCCGCGCTGAATCGCCATCTTGATCTTGGCGAGCGGGATGCCGAAGGCGCGCAGCTTGTCCGGGTCGACGACGACCTGGTACTGACGCACCATGCCACCGACGGTCGCCACTTCGGCAACGCCCGGCGCAGTCTGCAGCTCGTACTTGAGGAACCAGTCCTGCAGGCTGCGCAACTCGGCAAGATCGTGTTTGCCGCTGCGGTCGACCAGCGCGTATTCGTAGACCCAGCCGACGCCGGTCGCGTCCGGACCGAGCGCCGGCTTCGCACTGTCCGGAAGGCTGCCGGCGACCTGGCTCAGGTACTCGAGGACACGGGAGCGTGCCCAGTACAGGTCGGTGCCGTCTTCGAAGATGATGTACACGAAGGAGTCGCCGAAGAACGAATAGCCGCGCACGGTAACCGCCTTGGGTACGGCGAGCATCGCCGTCGTCAGCGGATAAGTCACCTGGTCTTCGACCACCTGGGGCGCCTGGCCCGGGAACGACGTCTTGATGATGACCTGGACGTCGGACAGGTCCGGTAAGGCGTCGACCGGCGTCTGCCGCAGGGAGTAGATGCCCCAGGCCGTCACCAGCACGGTCAGCACCAGCACCAGGAAACGGTTATGGATCGACCAGCGAATGAGTGCAGCGACCATCAGTCGTCCCCCATCTCGTGCTGGCCATGGTCCATTTCGGCGGGCTGTTCGTCGCCGTCCATCTGGTGCTGGCTGTGGTCCATTTCGGCGGGCTGTTCAACCCCGTCCGTTTCATGCTGACCTTGGACCGTTCCCGGCTCCCCGCGCATGCGCGCGAGGGCACTCTCGATGTTCGACTCGGAATCAATCAGAAACTGGCTCGAGACGACGACCGATTCGCCCGCGGCCAGGCCGCTGCGGATCGCAACGCGATCGCCGGATTCGATGCCGAGCTTGACGGGCCTCGACTCGAAACGGCCGTCACCGAGGTCGATCACGACCCGGTTGAGTGTGCCGCCGCGAATCACCGCCTCGCGCGGGACGTGAACGACAGGGCCCATTGCTTCGCCGAGGATCGTGACGCGGGCGAACATGTTCGGACGCAGCATTTCATCCTCGTTGTCGAAGCGAATGCGAACCGTCAGCGTGCGCGTATCCGGATCGAGTTCCGGATACACGTAGTCGACCGTGCCGTGCCACATCTTTCCGGGGAGGTAATCGAGTTCCACCATGGCCATCTGGCCCGGACGGACCCAGGCGGCCTGGCGTTCGAACACCTCGGCAAGCACCCAGACCTTGTCGAGCTCGGCGATGGACATGACCTCGTTGGCCGGTGTGATGAATATCCCCTCGCGGACACCGAGATGGGCGATGACACCGTCGGCCTCGGCATAGACGCGGACGCGTTGCCTGACCGTACGTTCTTTCTCGAACCGCGCGATCTCGCCTTCCGTGACGCCGAGCGCCGTTAGCCGTTCACGGGAAGCCTGTCGCAGCACAGTATTGTTGCTGCGCAGGGCTGCCAGGAACTCCTGCTGCGCATTGACCAGCGTCGGAGAGTACAGCTCGAACAGCAACTGTCCCTTTTCGACCGGGTCGCCGGTCGCCGTGGTTGCGAGTTTTTCGATCCAGCCGTCGACCCGGGTATGCACGTGGTGCAGCGTATCTTCGTCGAACTGCACGTAGCCGACGGTGTTGATCTGGCGCGAGAGCGTGCCGCGCTCGGCATGCGCTGTGCGCACGCCCAGGTTGTTGACGATCGTCGGGTCGATCTTGACCACGCCGGAGCGGTTGTCGACTTCGTCGGCATACACAGGTACGAGGTCCATGCCCATTGGCGATTTGCCCGGCTCGTCGCGCCGGTAATTTGGGTCCATCGGCGCCACCCAGTAGAGGATTTCGCGTTCGCCGCCGGCGTCCGATGCCGCGGTGCTGCCGCCGTCCTCGGGAGCGAAAAAGCGGCCGGCGAAATAGCCCGCGGTGGTCGCCACCAGCAGGAAGATCATCCAGAGACTTTTTTTGTTCATCGGGGAAGCCCTCCGAGGTTCGCGAGTACGGCATACGCCTGCTCGCGCTCCACGTTCAGTCGTACGTAGTCGATTCGTGTGTTCAGGTCGTCGATATAGCCACGCATGACGTCGGCGAAATCGCCGCGATCGTTCTGGTAGGCGAGCAGGGACGCCTGCGCATGGTCCCTGGCCTGTATAAGGATGCGTTCCTCGTACAGCGCCAGGCGGCGAGAA
>JAACFE010000149.1 GCA_009937525.1 Gammaproteobacteria bacterium | reverse complement strand
CGTGTTTCCAGAACGCCGCGCCGTTGTAGATCCCGACGCGCACCTGGTTTTGTATCGCCAAGAAGTAAGGTTCTGCCTCGATACTGCGCATGGCCTCGATCTGCCCCGTTTCATCCAACTCCGCCCAGGAGTCTCCGGGCTGTCGGGCAAGCGCATCCGCGGTCGCTTCGAGCTGCTCTGCGAATTCCGTACCGCTGGCTACGTCGGACAATGCACGATCGAGAATTTCCGCGTAGACGTCGTCGCCAAGCGCATCGTGCGGGAAAAGCAGGCGCGCCATTCGGAGCATCGCCTGGCGCAGCGAATCATCGAGCGGGGAAGCCGATTCGGCCCAGGCCCGGGACACCGCAAACAGGTCGGGCCGCAATGCGGCTCCGGCTGTGCCCGACAAAGCAATGACCGAGACGATGAAACGGCGGCGGGTAAATTGATGCTGGTCCATCGAGACTCCTCGCTGACTCGAGCCGGTTTTCCTTCAACCAAGCATAGCCGAGGTTCCGGCGCTTGCTTGAGCAGGTGTCAGAACGCCCAGCCTATCTCCAGCCGCGCCGCGTTGAGCGTCGGGTCTCCACCGGCGTTGCCGACGTCAATCCAGTACTGGTTCACGCTCAGCCGCAACGTCATGCCGCCGCGCAGGACGTAACGCAGTCCGAGTGCGCCGCCGTAGCTGAACTCCGTCGAGCTGAAGGTGCTGTAGTAGTTCTGGCAGATATAGCCCCACCACGGATGCCACCAGCATCCGGTAACGGGAGGGCCGTCGGCGACGTTCGAGTCGAAATACGACCAGCCGATGCCGGCCTCGACGAACGGCGATAACGGACCTTCGAGGAAGGTCAGCACACCCTTGATGCGGCCGTTGAACTGGTACATCTCGTGATCGATCGAAATCGTTCTCGGGTCGACGGCATCCTCGACGAGCGTGGCCGTGAAGTCGGGACGTATCCATTCGATATCGGCGCCGAGATAGAGTTTGTTCGTGAAGTTGTAGCCGAAGTTGATGCCGAGACCCCATTCGCTGTCGAGTTTCAGGTTGGAGCCCCCCTCCGCACCGCTGCTGGCGGAGTCCTGGTAGATGGCGGCGATCGACCATTCCCAGGCACCGGCGCGATTGCCCTGGGCAAACGCGAGGCCCGGGAAAGCGGCAAGACAAGCGACTATAAGAAGTGTACGCATCGATAATTCTCCTGCTCAGTGCAAATTCAATGTGGCAGCTGATGCCCGCTCGAGGCCGGGAGCATCAGTCCGCTGCGGTAACAGTCTCCAGCAGCAGCGCCGGGTCCACCGCTGTGCCGTTGAGATACGTGCCGAAATGCAGATGCGGGCCCGTGACGCGGCCGGTAGCGCCCACGGCGCCGATCGGCTCGCCCGTTTCCAGTTGCTGGCCCTCTTCCACGCCGATCCGGCTGAGATGGCAGTACATGGTAACGAAGCCCTGACCGTGATCGATGATAACGGTCTTGCCGTTGAAGAAGTAGTCTCCGGTCGCCGTGACGACGCCTCTGCCCGGTGCGGCGATCACCGTTCCCTCGGATGCGGCGATATCCATGCCCTTGTGGGGCGACCGCGGCTGGTCGTTGAAAAAGCGCCTCAGGCCGAAACTCGAGCTGCGCCGTCCGTCGACCGGCGGCGCGAGTATCAAGCCGTCGACGTCCACGTCCCGCCAGCTATCGAGTGCCGAGTCGATGATCCTGCGCTCGCGACCGATGCGCTCGAGCTGGGCTTCATCCGGGGAAACGTACTTCTTGTTCTTCACGGTCAGCCGCTGTTCGCGGTACGCATGCTCGCGTACCTCGAAGGCGACGTCGCGCGCCGTGTTGACGCGGATCGATGTTTCGCCGGCCGGCGCATCGAGCGGGATGCCCACCGCTGCCAGCCAGCGCTCGCCATTTCTCGTAACGAGTACGCGGCGTTCGCCGAATTCGACGATGGGGCGGGGCGCTTCCGCGGGTCCGACGTCGATCATGGCGATACCTCCCGGCCACGGAGCATGTGCCGGCGAAGCCGCGCCAAGTCCCGCGGATACTACGCCCAGCAAGAACAAGGCGGCTCTAGTCTTTCGCATCGAAGACCCCGGTGATCCTGGCGAGCAACTCGCCCTGGGCCAGCCGCGCGCGAACGTCGTCACCTTTTTTGACTTGCGATGAGCGCGTAAGTGCCTTGCCCGTCACGGAGTCGGTAACGATCGCATAGCCCCGATCGAGCGTCGCAAGCGGACTCACGGCATTGAGGGCACGTGCTGTGACCTTCAGCCTGTGATCGGCATCGGCAATACGCCGCCGTCCGGCCGCGGTAAGGCGCTGTCGAAGTTCGCCGACATGGCTCAATGCGCGCTGCACGCGGACGGCCGGCGAACACTGCATCAACGCCTGGTTCAGGGTGGACAGGTCTCTGCCCCGGACGTGCAGGTCGTGGCGCATGGCTGCCACGAGCCGTCCCAGGTTCTCGCGCAACCTGTCCTGCTGGCGAGCGACTCGTGCCGCCGGGCTGGCTGTTACGAGCCGGCGGCTCAGCCAGTCCAGCGCCTGAGCCTTGTTCTCGAGCATGCGTTGGCACTGGCGCGCGATTCGTGTCTCTATCGTATTCATCGCGCGCAGCCAGTCGCCCCGGTCGGGAACGATCAGTTCGGCAGCGCCGGACGGCGTCGGCGCGCGCAGGTCCGCGACGAAATCCGCGATCGTGAAGTCCACCTCGTGGCCCACCGCGCTTACTACCGGCAGCGGACATTCCGCGATGGCGCGGGCAAGCTGCTCGTCGTTGAATGCCCAGAGGTCCTCGAGCGAGCCGCCGCCGCGCGTCAGGATCAGCACGTCACACTCGGCACGCCGGACCGCGGTCCGCAAAGCGGCGATCAGTTCTGCCGGTGCTGCATCGCCCTGCACGGCGGCGGGATAGACGATCACCGGCACGAACGGGAAGCGGCGCCGAAGTACACTCAGGACGTCGCGCACGGCAGCGCCGCTGGGCGATGTGATAACGCCGATGCGTCGCGGTAGCGCGGGAATCGCCTGTTTGCGCTCCTCGTCGAACAGACCCTCGGCGGCCAGCTTCTTCTTCAGGGCCTCGTAGCGCCGCTGCAGCACGCCTTCTCCCGCGGCTTCGATCTGCTCGACGATGAGCTGGTAGTCGCCGCGCGCCTCGTACAGGCTGACCTGGCCATAGGCGAGCACGTGGTCGCCGTTCTTGAAATTATGGGTGGGGCCGCGCTGGCGACTGCGGAAGAAGGCGGCGCCGATCTGCGCCGACTCGTCCTTGAGCCTGAAATAAAGGTGGCCGGACGCCGGCCGCGCGATATTCGAGATCTCGCCCTCGACCCAGAGCCGGCCGACACCCTGGTCGAGCAGGGCCTTTACCTGGCGGTTCAGCTGGCTGACCGTGATCGCAGTCGCCTGACCCGAGTTTTCCATGGTCGCGAGTATAGCGGATCAGTCCAAGCTAGTGCCGGAAAAAACAGGCGCGTACAATGGTCCGTTTAACCTCACCGAGAGACACGACCCCGACCATGCGCATCGCCAAGGAAGCCCTGACGTTCGACGATGTTCTCCTGCAACCCGGCTATTCGGAGGTTCTGCCTCGCGAAGTGGATCTCAGTACGCGGTTGACGGCCGAAATCTCGCTCAATATCCCGATTCTGTCCGCCGCGATGGACACGGTGACCGAAGCACGGCTCGCGATTGCGCTGGCCCAGGAGGGCGGTATCGGCGTTATCCACAAGAACATGAATATCGAAGAGCAGGCGCGGCAGGTTCACACGGTGAAAAAGTACGAGAGCGGCATCGTGCGCAACCCGATAACGGTGACCCCCGAGATGAGCATACGGGAGGTGATCGACCTGACGCGCGCCATGGGAATCTCCGGCGTACCGGTCGTCAGCGAGAACCAGACCGTGGGCATCGTCACGGGCCGCGACCTGCGATTCGAGACACAGCTCGACGCGCCGGTGTCGTCTGTCATGACGCCACAGGAGCGCCTGGTCACCGTGACGGAGGGCGCCGACGAAGAAGAAGTCGTTTCGTTGCTTCACCAGCACCGGATCGAAAAGGTCCTCGTCGTCGGCGACAACTTCGAATTGAAGGGCATGATTACGGCCAAGGATTTCCAGAAAGCGAAAGACTTTCCGCGTGCCTGCAAGGATTCGTCCGGTGCATTGCGTGTCGGCGCGGCGGTCGGCACGGGCTACGATTCGGACGATCGTGTCGACGCATTGGTCGGGGCGGGTGTCGACGTGCTGGTCGTCGATACCTCGCACGGATTTTCGAAGGGCGTGCTCGATCGGGTCTCGCGAATCAAGCAGAAATACCCCGACATGCAGGTCATCGGCGGCAACATCGTCACCGGCGACGCCGCTGAAGCGCTGGTCAAGGCGGGCGCCGATGGCGTGAAGGTCGGTATCGGTCCCGGGTCGATTTGCACGACGCGCGTCGTCGCAGGTGTCGGCGTACCCCAGGTCTCGGCCGTCGCCGAGGTCGCACAGGCACTGAAGAAAAAGGGCGTGCCTTTGATCGCTGATGGCGGTATCCGCTACTCCGGTGACATCGCGAAGGCCCTGGTCGCCGGCGCCTATTCGGTGATGATTGGCGGTTTGTTTGCCGGTACCGAGGAATCGCCCGGCGAGGTCGAGCTCTACCAGGGCCGGTCCTACAAGTCCTATCGCGGGATGGGTTCCATCGGTGCGATGGGGCAGACGCAGGGTTCTGCCGATCGCTATTTCCAGGACGCGACGGAAGAACTGGAGAAGCTGGTGCCCGAGGGTATCGAGGGCCGCGTGGCGTACAAGGGCAGCCTGATCGCGATCG
>JAACFE010000061.1 GCA_009937525.1 Gammaproteobacteria bacterium | reverse complement strand
AAAGTACCTAATTCTGGCCATGCAACCATAAGGAAAAGTACCTAAATTGGACTTGTTCTAAATCTGAACAGTAGGAATCGGAACGTCCGCTATGAGTCAGAAGCGGTCATTCAGACCCATTCTAGCCCAATGGTAGCTTTAGGGCGCATAGCGGACATTCGTCCAAGCTGAATGGCAGCTTTTCTCAATACCGGACGTTCAGATCGCCAAAATCCGGCGGAAACGAACGGCAGCTAACAGCTAAAACCGGTCATTCCCGATCATATGGAGAAATGAGTTCCGGATGATAAAGTAACGATCGCACACCAAAATACCTGGCCCCACCTGAAACATGCCTGGAGGGTACCTGCCATGGCCAGTGATGCTAAGACAGGCAAAGTTAATTGGTATCAGGCAATTGCCGAAGTTGCATTGATCATTCTTGGTATCCTGGGCGCACTGGCTGTCGACAGCTGGTGGGATGAAAGATCGGAGCGAAAAGCGGAAATTGACTATTTGGAGTCTCTTAGAACGGACTTCATTTCTACTCGTCTCTCTCTAAGCAAGGAAATTGAGGTTGAAAAGCGAATACTCGGTATTGGCAGAGAAATTCATACGAATATCGCTACCGGGTTGAGCCAACTTTCTACGGAAGAACTCGTCAACAAGATATCCGATTTCTATTGGTTCAGTGCATGGGAGTGGGAGCCGGTTACGGCTACCTACGATGAGCTTATCGGATCTGGGCACCTTGAATATATTCAGAACCAAGCTCTCAGAATAAGTCTAGGCCAGTTCCGACACCTGGTCGGTCAGTTGAACGACTATCGGGGAATCCAGATCTCCGAATGGCAGATGTCTCATCGGCCGTTTGTCTACGAGCACCTTATTGTCTCAGACATGGACTGGATCGGTGACTACCACCCGGTTTCCCCATTCACAAACGATATTAGCAAGCTGGAGTCGAAACAGTTCTGGAACCTGGTTTCGGACTGGATGGTTTCGCATAACACCATGTTATGGCGATATCAGAAGGCCCTTGAGAATTGCGACGAAATCATTGGAATAATTGACTCTGAATTGGCAACGAAGACCGAAAAGACTCAGTAACCGCGTTGCCGCGCCAATGTCCGCTTTGGGTCAGCAGCGGCCATTCAGACTCATTCTAGCCCAACGACCGCTTTCGGGTGGAAAGCGGACATCCAACCAGGACGAATGTCCGCTCTCACCAATACCGGACGTTCAGAAGCCCCGGAACTGCCCAAATCGAATGGCAGCTTTCGGCCATGAGCGGTCGTTCAGCCGAAATCTCCAAGACTGGTTCTGTTCTGAAGCGCTACACGAAGGTCTTTGAGTCTACGTAACGGTTTGGGCGAGCTATCCGGGCCACGGCAGCCTGTCGTGGCCCGGTGACGAACTCTTCTTATCGGCAGATCAGAACTCAATATCTTCGCATACCCATGAGCCAACGTAAGCATCAGGGCAATAGCGGAGAACAGACGTCGTTTACAGTGAGCGCTGGATTCGCCGCTATTGCAGCTAATCCGTATTCGATAACGTCGTCGCGGCATACGCTGAGCTCAGCCTCACTTATCTCTCTAACGTTACCACCAGTTGATGTAACAGCCTGACAAATAGGCTGAGGTGGATCTTGCGTCGTGCGAATAGCGGTGACCTGTGGGAATTGCGGCAATGGCAAAACTGCAGCAAAGAAGGCTTCGTCCCCTGCACAGTTGAAAACCGCAGTTGTTACCAGATCCCATGCTGTATCGATAGGAACATCGGTCAGATAATCACATGGACAAGTTACCGGCGGTGTAATCCAGGGCGCATCTTCTCCCGTGATGCTCATGTAGTTCTCCTCAATGGCCATACAGGCCGTCGGGTTCCCAGTTCCATCAGCGCAACCAGCCGCCACGCCGCCTCGGCATAGCCCCCATGCCGCACCAGTCAACCCATCGCAAATCGAGAAATCCGGCGGATCAGCACTCGCCGGTGTGATCGATGTGCAGTAGATTAGAGTCGCACCCATAACCACTCCTAACCATGCCTGTTTCATGATCGGTCTCCTGTAAATATCGAATGGACCGACCGCAGCCCGGCGATCTTGGGGTCCTTCAGGAGGTCAGATTGCCTGCTCGGAGGAAGCGAGGACCCGTGGCTTTGCGTCTCTGGCTTTGACCAGATTTGCCTTTGTCGGATGTAACTTCGCTTTATGCGGAGACGGAATACTCGCGTCAATTCGGGAATGTACCTAATGTGGACTAGGTCTGAATTTATACGAAGGGAAAGCGAACGTCCGCCTTGGGTCATTAGCGGACCTTTTAGGTCAGTTTAGCCCAATGTCCGCTTTCGGGGGTAAAGCGGTCGTTGAAAGCCACCGGTCACTGCCTGCCCAAAGCAGTACTTCACTAGCAGGCTACAAGTCGTCAATTATTGAAGGGAATTTTGCGCGCCCGACAGGATTGGACGGCGGCTGCGCCGCCTCGTCGTCGCTTCGCTCCTCCGCCTGTCGCGCGACTTCATCGCGCTCGGATCGAACCTATAGGTTCGAACCTGTTGGTCGGCGGAAAATCAAAATGCCCCGCGAGGGGGCATTTTGATTTTCTGGCGCGCCCGACAGGATTCGAACCTGTGACCCCTGCCTTCGGAGGGCAGTACTCTATCCAGCTGAGCTACGGGCGCATGTATTCGGGCCAGCGATTCTAGCCGCGTTTGACAGTCAAGGGTACCCGAAACTGGCTTTCACGGCGCGCCCGGCCGCGTGCGGTCGGCAGATAGAGTCTGCTCGGCGGAGAAATGCCTGGTCAGGCGTCGGCCGAGTTGTAGGGATCGAATCCGTGCTGCAAACCCTGCTGCTTGTCGTCCGTATCGAGAACCAGCGCGAGCATGATGTCGGTCGCGGCGAGCCGGTCGCGCACCTCGGCGCTGTACTTGGCGTAATCCACGGGTGCGCCGTCCTCACGATCCCCCACCATGGGGCCGAATGCAAATGTCGTGTCTTTCATGGTCAGTTCCCTCCGACTTCTCCGTGTGCGCGCTCGAGCAGGGCGGCGCCTTCACGGTATTGCCGTCAAAAGGGTAGCGTTTGGCGAACGCGTTGTAGCCATCGGAAAAGCCAACAAAACCCTCTACTTAGGATCAGTTCGAAGCTTTTTGTGACGCAGTTCACATCGAGCCGTCGACATAATGCCGGCGCCATCCGGATCAGGCAGCCGTATCCACCTCGGCTTGCATGGCTCCCTCGAAACGCAGCGCGCCGTCGTCGAGCGTGCCCTCGAGAAACTTCCGGCGGTCGTCGAAGTAATTCTGGGAATTGAGCCAGGGCTCGCGATCGCCCTGCTTCGGCAGCTGGTCCATGACGCGCTGCAGGTATCCCGATGAAAAACCGGTGACCCAGGGCTGCGCCTCCATGTCCTCGTCTTCGGCCCGCAGTACGGGCACACACTTCCTGTTACCCGTCTCGTTCATGCGCTCGAGTACCCGGCACGAGAACCGGGCGATGAGATCGGCCCTCAGCGTCCAGGACGCGTTGATGTAGCCGAACGTCGAAATCATGTTCGGGACCCCTTCGATCATGACACCTTTGTAGGTGAAGGCATCCGGGAACTCGACGCGCTTGCCGTCAACGTGGAACCCGGCTCCGCCGAGCACGACGATATCGAGGCCGGTTGCGGTCACGATAATGTCGGCATCGATCGACTCCCCGGACTCGAGCAGGATGCCGGACTCGGTAAACGTCCGGATCCGGTCCGTGACCACAGAGGCCCGACCGGAGCGGATCGTCTTGAACAGGTCATCGTTCGGTATCAGGCAGAGTCGCTGCTCCCAGGGGTCATAGTCCGGATTGAAGTGCTTGTCGACGTCGAAGTCAGGACCCAGCGTCCTGCGCGCATGGCCGACGAGGAACCATCGTGCGAACCGGGGCCACCTGCGTGCGACGCGGAATATGAGTGCCTGCAGCCGAATGTTTTTCCAGCGCGTGATCCGATAGGCGAGTTTCGCGGGCAGGATCCTGCCGAGCACGTTGGCGATGATGTCTTCGTCGGGGAAAGCGATCATGTACGTCGGCGAGCGCTGGAGCATGGTCACGTGCCCCGCCGTCCTGGCAAGTTCCGGCAGCAACGTGACCGCGGTCGCACCGGAGCCGATGATCACCACGCGCTTGCCGGCGTAGTCGAGCTCTTCGGGCCACGCCTGCGGATGCACGATGGGACCGGCGAAGCGCTCGCGGCCCGGAAACACAGGCGTGTGTCCGTGCTCGTAGCTGTAATAGCCGGCGCACATCAGCAGGAAACCGCAGCGTATCTGCCGTCGCTCACCGCCTTCACCGACTCCGAGGTCCAGCGTCCACGCGCAGTCATCGCTCGACCAGTCCGCCTTGACCAGGTGGTGCCGGTAACGAATCCGTTCTTCGATGTCGTACTCGGCGGCTGTGTCCCGGATGTACTGCAGTATCGCCGGCCCATCGGCGATGGCTTTCGCATCTTTCCAGGGTTTGAAGCGGTAGCCGAGCGTGTGCATGTCGCTGTCGGATCGGATCCCCGGGTAGCGAAACAGGTCCCAGGTCCCGCCTATCCGGTCGCGGCCTTCCAGGATGATGAAGTCGACATCAGGCATTTCGGCCCGCAGCTGACAGGCAGCGCCGATGCCGGACAGGCCGGCGCCAATGATGACGACATCGTGGTATTCGCTCGTCGAGTCCTGCATCTCAGGGCAGCATCCCGCGCTTACCCGGCGCGTAGCGCTCCTGCACGCGGCGGTCCACGTCTTCCCGGTAGTAGGCCACCTCCTTGAACTGCTGTGCGACGTACAGGGGGGCCTGGTCGTCGAAATGCGGCGAGTCCGGGTCGTTGCTCTGCCCGCCCACGAGGATCGACTTGGCCCGGACCCTGTCGCCAAACTCCACGACCGCGACAAAGCTGTTGCCGTTGTTGCCGTACAGGCGTTTCGTGCCTTCGTGGCGCTTCGCACCAAAATCGGCAAGCGCGCCCCAGCGGCTGTTGGCCATGCCGACGGCGAGGCTCGGTTCGTCGTCGTCGTAGCGGAGGTCGATATCCCCCGAAAGGCGCTGGAAGCGATTGATCTCACCCCAGGGTATGCGCCAGTCACCGAAGTCGTCGCTCAGCATCGCGATCGTCGCGGCAAAGACCTCGAGGCGTTCCGCGGCCTTCGTCTCCGTACCGAGGTAGTCGATCCTTTCCATTTCACTGAGGCCTTCGGGTGTCACGTCGCGCTCGAGGTAGTTCATGCCATAGAAATGCGCGAGCGACGTCGCCACCGAGTCCGCGCCGGTCTCGAGGTTCCATTGCCGCAATAACTCGATCGGTCCGGCCAGCGCCCAATCGCGCTCGTCTGCCTGCTCCCAGGCCTCGAGCAGCCCCCCGATGAGTGTCTCGAAACCGGGCAGGTAGGGGTCGTGGGCAAGTTCGATCAGGCTATCGAGCGTGAGATCGTCGACGTCGGTGAGAACCCGCACGGCGTGCACGCCGCGGAAGTTCTCCCGGTCCGGCGCCATGTAGGCGGGGTAGTCCTCGCGCTTCGGACTGAACTCAGCCGCCGCGGTATAGGGCGTCGAGTTCGCGTTCTGGATCCAGCCGTTCGGCGGATTGAGGATGGTTATTGCCTCGTCGACGGTATGCAGTCCCTGCCAGTCCGTCGCCGGGTCACTGCCGTCCACCGGCTTCGAGAAATCGAAGCGCGTATCCCGCTCCGGGACGAAGTTGCCATGGAAGTAGGCGATGTTGCCTTCGGCATCCGCGAACACCGTGTTGTTCGACGAGTTCGTGCGGATGTTCATCATCTCCCGGAACTCGTCGTAGTTGGCTAGCTTCGTCCGGGTATAGGACTGGATCAGCGCGTTGACCGGGTCCCAGTTGATCCGCGTCACGGTCCACTGGCCGTCGATCGCGTGCGTCACCGGTCCGTGGTGCGTGTGGTACACCGTGAACGTTCGCTCGCCCATTCCCTCGCCGTCTTTGAACCTCAGCGTAACGTCGGATACCTCGACGGGCCGCAATTCTTCCCCGTAGCGATACACGAGATTTTCATCGACCTCGCTTACGTCCTCGACGAACTCATCGATGAAGTCCACGTAGGTCGAGGTGTGCATCCAGCCGGTCTTCTCGTTGAAGCCCTGGTAGATGAAGAACTGGCCCCATGTCACCGCGCCGTAGGCATTCAGCCCCTCTTCGCTGACGACGTGCACCTCGCCGCGGAAATAGAACGACGTGTGCGGGTTGATCAGCAGCATCGCATTGCCGGACCTGGTCCGCTCGCCCGCGATCGCGAAGCCGTTGGAACCGCCCGGCGGCGCGAACTCCGCCTCGATCGTCGCGGCCGCTGCAATCGACGCTCCGGCACCGTCCCCACCGTAGAAATCCGCGATACCTTGCAGCGGGATCTGCTCGATGTCCCCGCCGATCGAGCCCTCGCTGAAGAACATCGGCATCCAGGGCTCGAAGCGCGTCAGCAATTTCGGCTTCACCCCGGGATGCGTCATGAGGTAATAATTGAGGCCGTCGGCCCACGCGTCGCACAGTGCCTTAAGCCAGTCGGGCGCAGATGCATAGGCGGCTTTCGCTTCCTCGACCGTCATGTAGAGGCGTGCGCGCAGGTCGCTGAAGATCGCGCTCTCGCCCTCGATTTCGGCCAGCCGGCCGGTCGCCCAGACGTAGTTGCGCTCGATACGCGGGAAGTCATCCTCGGCCTGCGCGTACAGCATGCCGAACACGGCGTCGGCGTCGGTCTTGCCGTAAACATGCGGCACGCCGAAATCGTCCCGGATGATTTCGACTGCTGCTGCACGTTGTTGGAGCCGCGCCAACTCCGCATCGGTCTGCGGCGGCCCGCCGTCCTGTCGACAGGCGGCGACGGCGAGGACTGCGAGCAAGGCGAGCGCGCGCACTGGCAGCTGTTTCATGGTCGTCATTCCAGGCTTCTCAATCCTTCCTCATCATTGTTCTTCCGGGCCAGTCTCCATTGTTCTTCCGGGCCAGTCTCCGAACTGCATTTCGAACTCGATACCGATGCCGATGTTGCGTTCGCGCTCCTCGATCAGGAAGTCGCGCGGCCAGTTGACGTAGGTCAATAACTCGATGAACAGCCACTCGCGGGATATCTGCCGCCGATACCGTAGTTCGAGCCCGTAGTCCCGCAACGGGACCTCGTAGTCGGTTTCCCCGGTAGCGTACACCGCATAGGACATCGCATGTTTCCTCGACAGGCTCTGGTAGCCGACGAGCTTGGTCGTCCAGGAGATCCCCTCGACCTCTTCCTCGGCAACAACGATCGAATAGGATCGCGCCAGCCAGGTGTCGTTGATCACATGATCGAGCACATTCTGTACCGAGATGCCGGCGCCGCGCTGGTTCTGCACGAACAGGCGCGGTTCCACCCGCCACAGCCAGTTCTCACCGAACGCCTTGTGCCAGCGGTAGGTCGCCCGGACGAAGGGTTCGAGCGGTGTCGCCATGCGCACGCCCACGCCGAACGACCAGCCGCGCCGCAGGGTCGCATCACGGCTGTAGCCGATACCCAGTAACCAGTCTTCGTCCTGGAAGTCATTGAACCGGTCCGGCAGCGTATCGATGTTGTCGTCGGCCGAGCCATCGACGAAGTCGTTGACGTCGCCCCGACCAAGCAACAGGCTGGTGCGCTTGTTCACCGCCGGCAGCCCGAAACGTGCCTTCAGCCGGATGCGCTCGCGCAGCCCGTCACGCTGATCCCACTGGCCACCGACCGAGAGACGCCCGCGTGTCACCGTCGCCTCCTCCTCGACCTCGGCAGAACCGAAGATATTGTCGACCGTTCGCGCCGTACCGAGAACGACGTCTTCAACGGTGCGCTGGGTCCGGTCGAGCAGCGGCTCATCCTCAGCCGTTACCGGCACCTCCTCGACCCAATCCTCGGGTAATGGGTACTCTGCGACGGTGACGGGAACCGGCGCATCGACCGCTTCCTGGTCTGCAGCGGATGCTGCGTCTTTCTCCGGCGATGTTGCGCAGGCTGCCGCAAGCAATGCCACCGGCAGCACCGATAAACGGCTGCCTATCATGGCCTGTCGCCCGGCCTCCCGTTGCCGGGATCGGTGCTCGGGTCGATGCCTGCCCGTTGTGGCTCCGCATCACTGAACTTGCGATCGAAAAACTCCAGCACCCGACTTCGCAGGTAGAAGAGATACGCGGACGTCGTAACGTGGCCCGTCGGCAATGTAATCGACTCCGGCTTGCCCATCGCATCCAGTAGCTCGAGCTGTTTCTCGTAGTGAACGGCATCATCGAACTTTGCCAGCACCAGCAGTACCCGCTCGGGATCGATATAGTGCGCGAGGCTCAGGGGATCCGAGAGAATATGCTCCTGCAGATACTGCCGCAGTCCCTCGCTGTCCGTTTGCAAGGTCTCCATCGCACCTTCCGCGGCGTCGATGATCCTGCCTTCGGAGGAATAGGTCAGCACATAGGGCAGGTCACCGGCGACCAACGCGAGTGCAGATGCGCTCACGCGAGTATCGGTCGCAGTCAGGAACAGCGCGTTGAAGCCGCCGAGACTCGCGCCAAAGATCGCGATCTTGTCCTGGTCGATCTTCGGCACCGTTTCGATCCAGTCGAGCACGCGGCGGTGGCGAATGGCCGTGCGCCGTATGGCGACCTCGGGCTCCAGCATGTCTTCGAGAAGCGTCTTGCGCTGCACGGTATCGACGATAACGGCGTTGTACCCGTTGTTCGCGAAGTACGTTGCGAAAGGCCTCACGACCACCTTTTGACCGTTGAGTATTGGCAATACCAGGACGACAGGCGCGCGATCAACTTCCCTCTGCTCGTAGTATTCGAAGGTAATCGGGGTATCGTCGTCGCTGCCGGCGATGTCCGGCGGAAATACGCCATCGAACACGCGATACGTCGAGTTCTCCCTGGCCAGTTCGAGTTCCGCGCGCACCTCCCCGGCCTCGTAACCGAATCGCTCCGCGACCTCCGCCGGCATGGGCAGCGCAACCGGGTAGGGTCGTTCGAGGGGATTGACGCTGGCACACGAGAGTTGCACCAGCAGTAATCCCGCAAGCGCAATTCCCCTCAGCCAGTTGTTGCGTTGATTAGCGTCGGACACAAATGAATAATGAACCCATCGCGACGACCCGGTCAAAGCCGATATTGTGGGCGCATGGATTTCGGCGTGCACGGCTGAAAACCATGGGACCGTCCTCGATATCTTGCGGAAGAGGCAACGAGAAAGTTAACGATAATCATGATCAAGAAGCTCATAAACCAGGTGGTCGATGCGATATCGGCGCCCCCGTCGGACCAGGGCGACGATGAAAAACGGGAGGCCGCGTTGCGTTCGGCAACCGCGGTACTGCTGCTCGACGTCGCCCGGGCCGATCACGTCTTCGAGGAAAGTGAATTCGAGCGCGTGCTCGAACTCGTCGAGAAACACTTCGGGATGTCGCCGGAAGACGCCGCCGAACTCGTCAATGCCTCCGACGACAAGGCGGAGAATCTCGTGTCCCTGCACGAGTTCACCCAGCTGCTTCATAACAACCTGGACGAGAACGAAAAGGCGCGGATCGTCGGTCTCCTTTGGCAGGTCGCCTACGCGGATGGCCGGCTCGACAAGTACGAAGACTCTCTCGTCCGCAAGATCAGCGACCTGCTCCACGTCAGCCGCGGCCGGAGCATGCGCCTCAAGCACGATGCCGAGCAGGCGGCCGGCTAGAAGCGGGCACTAGTCAGCGATGGCCTTTCGGCGCCGGATGGTCGCCTCCGTATCCCGGAGTTCCTTGTCCACGGCTGCATCACGATTCTCGGACAACGCGACGCTGATCTCCTGTAAGGCGGCGTCGAACTCTCCCTGCTCAGCAAGCGCCAGTGCGAGGTTGTTGCGGGCAGCGAGCAGGCTGCTGTCCCGATCGAGCAAAGTGCGGTAGGCGTCTTCCGCCGCCGCGAAGTTGCGTAACGCAAGATTCGCATTCGCGAGACCGAACAGCGCAACGGTATCGCCCGGCCATTGACTCAGGGCGGCGCCCCAGGCGGCCGTCGCGGCTTCGGCACGGCCTGCTTCCTCCAGCGCCGCGACAGCCTCGAAATAACGGGCCCGGTCCACGGCGGCCGGCAGTTCACCGGGCTTCAGCGCCACCAGCCCCCAGTAGCCGCCGCGCCGCCACGTATGCAGGAAGGCCCTGGTCGGGGTTACGCGGCGTTCGTCCGTACCGGAGCGAAGTACGACTTCGTCGTTCTCGGTATCGATACCGACCACTACCGCGTAATGCCAGCGCGGAATAGCCGAGACGCCCAGGTTCTGCAGGACGAGTACCGGGCGCCCGGCCTCGAGTTCCTGCCAGATCGTCGAGAGCGTGCCGTCCACCGGGTATGGCAGTCGTCCCTCGGTTCGCGCCGCTGCCAGGAGTTCGAATTGCAGGCTGCCCTGCCGGCCGGGCAGGTAGACCTTTTTGACGATGTCGTCCAGTGTCACTGCTGCGCCGCTCGCCACCAGCACGGTGGTCAGGGCAGCCGGCCCGCACTGGTAGCGCTCCTGCGGATAGAACGGGGTAGCTTCGAGTTCGACGGTCTGCGCGGCATCCGGCAGATCGCTTACCGACGGCGGAATCGAGGCGCAGCCGCTGGTCAAAACGAAAAGAGCCGGCACCAGCCGGCTCTTTCGGAGAACTCTTCTCGCACCGAACATCGTGGCGCGGCTAGATGCTCTTGAATATATCCGTTACGCCCACGAGTTCGAGAATCAGAAGTACCACGAATACAATGCCTATCACTGCAAGAATGTCGCCGCCGGCAACCTGGGACTCGATCTGACCTTCGAGTTCCAGGAGTTCCGCGCTGCTCAGTCCGTTCAGGCGCTCCACGACCGTGGCCCGATCGACGCCGAAGGCTTCCAGTTGCTTGCCAACGTCCTCGCGCGCCAGCAGTACTTCGATGCGGGACAGGCTGGCCACCCTGGACTCTTCGTCCAGCATATAGGCGGTACCGATCACGCCCGCCGGCGCAACCTGCGCGAACCCCATGCAGATTATGGACACTGAAATCAGGCGCATTAATGCCCCGCGTGCTTTGAATGAAAACATCTTACCTTGCCCTCGATCAGCGAATTCGGCGCTACTATAGCACCCACCGGACGAGGGTAAACCGTGTCCGCTGCACACTTTTTCTGAAAATTTACCTCAGCGACCGGCCTGGAAGACCTACTTGGTCAGCGCGCTCCGCAGGTCGTCCATCGTTCCCGCTCGCGGGCTGTGCGCCGTCGGGTCGATATCGATGATCTCGACCGAGCGCATCTCGCCTTCGATCGTCATCCTGTCTTTCACGGCTTTCAACTCCAGGGCATCGCCGTTTTCGGCCGCATCCCGCAGAACCTTCTCACGGGCGGCCACCGCGATGAGGACGGCCCCCTCTGCTTCGTAGGCGCTTAACCCTTTGGATTCGCTCTTGTCCCACGGCGGTTCCGTGCCGCGGTCCTGGGCGAACGAGCAGACCACCCGATCGAATTCGTTAATCAATGTGCGGAGATCCGCAAGTTTTCCGTATCGGGACCGTGTGCCTCTATGGCCGCATCGATGACCGCGTTCGCCTCTGCAGCATTTGTCTCTGTACAGTTGTCGGCACATAACAGGCTGGATGCAAGAACGCCCGCCAGCACGAGGCTGATGATGGATTTCATGGGGCTCTCCTCGTCGTGTTCATATCTCGGGGGATTGGACGCGCGTGAATCAATAAGTGCCCTGGTTCGCGGTGAACCGGGCGGATCCTGAGACGAAACGTGCCGCGGGAGCTCAGTCTTCCTTGATAGCGTTCCGGATGCGCTGGTAGCCGAGCTTCAGTTCTTCGCCCACCTTGCCGAGCGCATCACCGATGCCTTCGCCCGTCTTGCCGAGCTCTGCTTTTGAGGAGAATTCTTTCATTTTTTCTTCGAGCTCCTCCCATTCATCCTGCGCCTCCCTGGACGCCAGGTGAATCTTGAGCCGCAGTTCGTCGCGCTTTTGCTTGAGATCATCTACGAGGTCGTCGAATTCGCTCATGTTCCTCTCCTGTTGTCGCTGTTCGGGAGCCGCTCCTGACAAGCCGCCTGTAGGAGCGGGGCCGGGCCCGCGACGATCGCGCGCCGAGGCGCGCTCCTACAGCTCAGGAGTGTAGAAGATGGTCTGCAGAAAATGGAATACGTAGAAAACCGCGACCGGGCTACTCGATCACCATCGGCTGCTCAATGGAGCCCACGAGCCTTCGATGGAAATCGGTGAATTCGCGGTAGTCTTCCGGCTCGAAGTGATCGTGGCCGCCGGTATATTCGAACCTGAGTATCCAGCCTTCGTCGCTGCTGTCGATCTTGCGCCGCCAGCTGCCGAATCGCGACTCGTCCGCGTCCGGCTTCTTCGATGCAAGCTTCAGCTTGGAAGCGGTTGCCTGCCGCACCGTCGTCACCGTCGATACGGTGAGCGGCACCGGGATTTCGAAACCGAATCGCCGCTCCGGCAGGCGTTCGTGGTCCAGAAACGTCGCCTCGAAGAATCCCGGCAGCCTGAACGAATCGGCGTCGATGGGAAGCCGGTACTGCAGTTCGACAATCAGTTGAGCGCTGGCGTCGAATACATTGTCGACGAATGCATCGTCCACGATCGCATCCGAGTACCGGTCGGCGACCCAGCGCTGCATCGTTCCGAGCATCTCCGATGCTTCAACCTTTCGCAGCTGGCCACGCATATCGGCGGCCTGGTAGCCGGAAAACACGCCGACCTCGGTTACGCGGAGCTGATGATCTTCAGTATGCACGATGTCGCGCTCCACCTGCAGCGCGGAATCGCCGATTGCGAAATCGGGAATGGCCATCAGTTCGGGCATTTCGCCGAGCACCAGTGCATGGTTACCGGCCATGTAGCGAGGGGGTGTCGTGCCGAGCATCAGGTCCTTGTCGGTCGTATCGATGTACAGGCGCGCTTCACCGAGCGGCACCGACACGATCATGTGGTCGAACTGGTCGATATTCGGGAGTTGCGGCAGGACCCGTTGATTGATGTTGACGAGTGCCAGCTGCGCAGGCACGCCCACGGATTCCAGCATCGATACCAGGAGCACGGCATGGTCCTTGCAGTCACCGTAGCGGTCGCGCAGCGTCTCGCGTGCAGTCTTGGGCATGTACGCACGGCGACCGAACTCGATGGCTTCATAGCGCAGTTCTTTCTGCACATAGCGGCTGACGATCTCGATCCTGGCTTGCATGCTGTCGATGCCCTCGACCAGCCGCGCCGCCACATCCGCTACGCGTCCCGCCTCGAGCTTGTCGGCGATGATTTCGAGGTAGTCGCTACCGGCCTGACGCCAGCTCTCACTCGTCGTGCCGATCGTCACCCAGGGAAGCATGCGATCGTACCAGGGCTGCATCGGCTCCCAGCGGTAGACAACCGGGTTCGCGGCTTGCCAGACCAGCGAGCCGTCACGCATGACCGGTTGCTCGATGCCGAACGATTCGAATTGCAGGCTGTCGAGATTCCCGCTGACGAATACGGCGCTGTAGCCGATCGGGCGACTGCTGGACAGATAGTGTATGTCCAGCGGGAACTCACCCTCCTCGACATTCATGCGCTTGGTAACGACAGCCTCGATCACCATGCCCGGTGCCAGACCCGGCACCGGCAGATGGGCGGTTTTCTCCGTGCTCGCCTCGTACCCGTCCACCGTGCTGGTTACGTAGTAGGCAGCCGGGTCTCCCTCGGCAACTTTCTCGCCGTCCGCGTCGCGAACGACGAGCCTGTTGACGTAGAGCTGCTCGAAGGCGGGATCGAAGTTGAACTCCAGCGTGCTGAAATTCGCAACGCCTTGTGCGTCCTGCACCTTGATCTGCTGCAGCAGTGTCCTCGACAGGGTGTCACCGCCGTCGAACGCATAGCCGGTGATGCGGTTCAGGAACCAGGCTCCGTAGCCTTCGATCACTGCGTCGCCCGCGGCGCTATCGACCAGTGACTGAAGCTCTGCGGGGAAGGGCACCGCGGCGAGCATCTCGGCGATGCTCGCGTTCTCCCCTTCCCCGAGGATGTTATTGATGTTTGCAAGGTACTCCTGGACGATGGAGTTGGTTGGCGAGTACTTCAGCGCGGCGTTGAAGGACTCCCGTGCCTTCAGGTAGGACTTGAGCTGGTATTCCGCGTATCCCTTGTAGAAGTAACTTTCCAGCGAGCGGTAGTTCTTCTCGATCAGGATTTCCGCAAGCTCCAGCACGTCGGCCGGCCTGTCCAGCTGGTCGAGCACCTCGATCTTTGCGTAGGCGAGGTCGGCACTGAAGGGGCGCCCCTCCATCAAACTGTCGAGTATTGCGAGTGCTTCGTCGTAATTGCCGCGACGGCTGTGCAGGTCCGCCTGCAGTTTCCCCAGGGTTTCGGTCATACCGTCTGCCGCATAACCGGCGAATTCGGATTCGACCTTGTCCCAATCCTCCCGGTCGGCGAGCAGGCCGACATACAGGCTGAACTCGTCGTCCTCGCGATAACCCTCCCGGAACAGTTCCTCGTAAATACGCACCGCCTTGTCCGTATCGTCGTTCTGGTAGGCGAGCCATGCATCCCAGCTGCGCACGACGAGATCGTCGCCGTAGCGGCGGAGCCGCGGCTGCAGCCATTCATAGGCTTCCTGGTAGGCGTCGATCTCGACCAGCACCCGGAGCGCATTCATGAGATACGCCGACTCGCCGATTTCGAGGTCTGCCGCCTGCGACAGGAACCGGAACGCATCCCGATGGCTGCGGGATTCGAAATAGTGGGTGCCTAACTGGTTCAGGAAGAAGGCGTTCGCCGCCTTTTGCTCGTCCGAGCCGCCGTTCTCGAGGATGCCCGGCGAGGATTTCAACGTCACGCCATCCCAGAGTTCATGCAGATCCCGCACCGTGTCCGAATCGCCCGCCGGGCCCCATGCCGCGAGCGTGTAGGCACAACGCTCATTGGCAACGATCCAGAAGTGATAGCTGTAATCCTCGTCATCGACAGCTTCGTTGCCGACGAGATAGGTTCCGGTCGCATCGCCCTTGGCGACCTCCGCTTCCGAGTCGACAAACGGGGTCGGGTAATCTTCGCCGAAGCGTGACAGGAACACTTCGAGCAGTGCGAGCCGCGACGGTTTCTCGCCCTGCCAGCAAACCGGCATGACGACCGCCCCATAGCCGCTCACACCGAGGTAACCAACATCGGCATGTGCGTAATCATCCGCGAGCGCCGACCACCGAACCCAGGTCCCGGCCGGCGGTTCGATCTCGTAGGCGAAAGCACCTGATGAATAGCTCGCGCCGGGATCAGGTTGGTCATCGTCGGCGAGGAGTTGCAACGGCAGCAGCAACAGCAAAAGAGTCGGTGCTCTGTAGCGCATGCATTCCCCTCGAAAGTCCGCTGAAGCCCCGGGAGACCAGACCGGGATATCATGGTTGGATATGGGGCGAGACTAGCAACGATTAAAGTGCGACGGCCCCACGGACGTCACATTCCATATATAATCCCGGCCCTGCAGCCGGAGATTGCCGGGTTGGTACTACATAATAGAGCGGAGCAGGACCTTGGATCGCGACCAGAAGTTTTTCGACATGTACTCGCTGGTGATCGGCGCGCTCGCCATCGCCGCACTTGGAATTTTCGTCCTTGCGATGAAGATCTCTGATCGTACACAGGAGGTCTTCACGCGCGACGGGGCCGAGTACCAGGCGGCCGTTGCCGCGCGTATACGTCCGGTCGGAGAAGTGTATCTGCCCGGCGAGGAAACAACCGCCGCGGCGCCGACCGCGGAGACGGTGTCGGAACCGGAGCCCGTTGCTGCTGCGCTGTCGGGTCCCCAGGTTTACAACAGCGCCTGCCTGGCCTGTCACGGTGCCGGCATCGGCGGCGCGCCCGTGCTGGGCAACGCGGACGCCTGGGCACCACGCATCGCGCAGGGGATCGAGGTCCTGAAGGATCACGCAATCAAGGGCTACCAGGGATCGGCCGGTTACATGCCGGCGAAGGGCGGGCGTACCGACCTCTCCGACGAGGAAGTCGCGAACGCCGTCGACTACATGGTCACCGAATCTCAGTAACGACCAGGTCTATTCAGGTACGGATTCCGCACTGCTCCGGCGCTCTCAGTGACAAGGCCTCGGCGATGTGCACGGCGCCGACCGTTTCGGCGCCAGCAAGGTCCGCTACCGTTCGGGATACGCGCAACACGCGGTGATACGCACGCACTGACAATGCGAATCGCTCGATGGCCTCATCGAGTAACGCCAGACCTCCATCACCGATCTCGCAGGCGGCTTCGAGCTGCTCACCCTCGAGTTGTGCATTGCAGGTGCCGCTGCGCGCCAACGCAAGCGAGCGAGCCGCAACAACGCGCCGTCTGACCGTGCGGCTCGACTCGCCCCTGGCGCCGTTGTCGCGCAAGGCATCCACCGGCGGTCGGCCTACCTCGATGCGCAGGTCGATGCGATCCATCAACGGCCCCGAGATCTTGCCGCGGTAGCTCGCCACCCGGTCCCTGCTGCAGTGGCAACTTGCCCGCGGATCCCCCAGGTAGCCACAGGGACAGGGGTTCATCGCGGCGACAAGCTGCACACGCGCCGGGAAATCGGCCTGCTGCGCGGCCCGCGATATTGTAATGACGCCCGCTTCGAGCGGTTCTCGCAGCACCTCGAGAACGTGACGGCTGAATTCGGGCAACTCGTCGAGGAACAGCACCCCGTTATGTGCTCTCGAAATCTCACCGGGCCGCGGTCCCGGTCCGCCGCCGACCAGTGCGGGCGCCGACGCCGTGTGATGCGGTGCGCGGAATGGCCGCAGACGCCAGCGCGACAGGTCGATCCGGTGGCCGAGCACGGAATTGACGCCGGCCGTCTCGAGCGCCTCGCGATCACTCATCGGCGGCATTATTCCCGGCAGGCGGCGCGCCAGCATACTCTTGCCGGTACCCGGCGGGCCGATCAGCAGCAGATTGTGGCCGCCGGCCGCCGCTATCTCCAGCGCTCGCCTGGCCTGCGGCTGACCGCGCACGTCATCGAGATCGGGCCCCGTCGAATCCGCCGGTTCGGGCCTGAATTCCGATGCCGCCTCGATGCGGCGATTTCCCTTGAGGTGCGCGATCACGTCGAGCAGGGTCCCCGCCGGGTATACCGTGCAACGTGCGAGTCCTGCTTCGGTGGCGTTGTCCCGAGGCACCACCACGGCATTGCCCGCTTCGCCGGCTCTCTGCACCGCCGGCAACACGCCGGGCACCGGACGCAGGTCGCCGTTCAATGACAGCTCGCCCAGAAACTCGGTGTCGTCGAGTGCACGCGCCGGCACCGCTTTCTGGGCGCAGAGTATGCCGAGGGCGATGGCCAGATCGAAACGACCGCCCGTCTTGCGCATGTCGGCGGGTGCGAGGCTCACGGTGATCCGCTCCCTCGGGAACGGCAGGCCGGAATTGATGATGGCGCCGCGAACGCGGTCGCTGCTCTCCCTGACGGCGGTCTCGGGCATGCCGACAACGTTGAAGCGTGGCAGGCCGCCGGAGAGAAACACTTCGATGGTAACGGCTGGCGCCTCGATGCCGCGCTGTGCGCGGCTCGCAAGGATCGCGATACTCACTGGCCCTCCTTGGCCCTTATCGCGCTTCGAGAAGCGCTCCT
>JAACFE010000148.1 GCA_009937525.1 Gammaproteobacteria bacterium | reverse complement strand
GCCTCGGCGTGCTGGTGCCCGAGAAGCGCGAGGTTATCGGGCGTTTCGGCATCAAGGCCGTACTGGCTGCGTCCTTGTCCAACCTGATGAGTGCAGCACTCGCGGGATTAATGCTCACCTTCTGAATTCATGTCCAGGCAGCGCATCATCATCGATTGCGATCCTGGCCAGGACGACGCGGTGGCGCTGTTCCTGGCGATGGCGTCGCCCGCGGAACTCGAGATACTCGGAATCACTGCGGTAGCGGGCAACGTGCCGCTCGAACTGACGCAGCGCAACGTGCGGCTGATGTGCGACATCGCGGGGCACGTTGACATCCCCGTTTTTGCCGGGTGCGATCGGCCGATGGTCCGTGACCTGCTGACCGCCGAGAAGGTACACGGCAAGACCGGAATCGACGGCGTCGAGATCGTGGAGCCGACGACACCGCTGCAGGAGCAGCACGCCGTCGATTTTATCGTCGAGACATTGCGCGCGGCGGAGGACGAATCGGTGACGCTGGTGCCTACCGGGCCGCTGACGAATATCGGCACCGTGATCGACCGGGCACCCGACGTGCTGCCGAAGATCCGGCAGCTGGTCATCATGGGCGGGGCTATGCGCGAAGGCGGCAATTACTCGCCGTCGGCCGAGTTCAACATTCTCGTCGACCCGCATGCAGCAGACATCGTGTTCGGTTGCGGCCGCCCGATAACCTCGATGGGGCTCGACGTCACTCACCAGGTCCTGTCCACGCGTGCGCGCGTCGAACGCATCAGGCAGCTCGGCAATCCGGTGGCGGAGGCCACCGCCGGCATGCTCGGCTTCTTCGAACGCCACGATTCAAAGAAATACGGGGTCGAGGGCGCGCCCCTGCACGATCCCTGCACGATTGCGTGGCTGCTTGCCCCGCAGCTGTTCGAAGGCAGGTTCTGCAACCTGTCCGTGGAGACCCGCTCCGAACTGACGATGGGGCACACGGCGATCGATTTCTGGCACGTCACCGAGCGGCCGCATAACGTCAACTGGATCTGCTCGGTCGACGCCGACGGGTTCTACGACCTGCTGACCGAGAGACTCGGACGCTTCGGAGACTGACGTGGCGGAAATTGTCGTAGTCGGTTCCGTGAATCTTGACCTGTCCGCCATGGTAGCGCGGCTGCCCGAACCCGGCGAGACGATTACCGGCGCGACCCTCGGCCGCTTTCCGGGCGGCAAGGGCGCGAACCAGGCGCTTGCGGCACGGAGGCTCGGTGCCGATGTGCGCCTCGTCGCCTGTGTCGGAGAGGACGCTGCCGCGGACGAGGCACTCGCGCTGCTGCGCCGTGAGGGCGTGGACCTCTCGCACCTGCAGATCCTGCCTGATGTCCCCACGGGGATCGCGCTGATTTGCGTGGCGCCGTCCGGCGAAAACCAGATCGTGGTCGCACCGGGTGCCAACGCCGCCATGGATCCCGACGCACTGACGCCCGGACCGGCAGACGCGTTGATCTGCCAGCTCGAGATTCCCGCCGAAGTAATTGCCAGGGCGGCGGCCGGGTTCCAGGGATTCTTCTGCGCCAATCTTGCGCCCGCGCAGGAGATCGATGCTGCGGTCCTGCAACGCGCCGACCTCGTCATCGTCAACGAAACGGAGGCGGCCTGGTACGGGGACACGCTCGAGGCATGCCGCGGCCTGATTGCGACCACGTTCGGCGCCCGCGGCGCATCACTGCATAGGAGTGGCGTCCTGATTGCAGAAGCAGAGCCGCCCGCGGTCACCGCTGTCGACACGGTGGGTGCCGGCGACGCGTTCACGGCCGCCCTGACCGTTGCGCTGGTCGAAGGCCAGGAGCCGTCGGATGCGCTGCAATTTGCCTGCGCGGCTGGTGCGGCCGCGGCGACCAGGGCGGGCGCCCAGCCGTCGCTGCCTACGCGCCCGGAAGTGGAGGCGCTGCTCGATACCTAGAATAGACGATCATCGAGAGGCTTTATCGAGAGGGGGTGCCTGCAGCATGAAGACAGTGAAATGCGATCTGTGCGACGTAACGGCTGACGGCGAAACGTTCGAGGAGTGGATGGCCGCGCTGCGCCCGCACTACATGGAGGCGCATGCCGACGTCATCAATGACCCCAGCCATACCGAGGAAGACCGGAAGCGCTGGATGGCCGATAACAGGGCGAGATTCGACGCTGCGTGACCGCAGGAGCGGTTCTCGCACCGCGACAGCTCGTCGATCGGGAACGAGCGCGTGTGACCGCTCGGGCGTAACAGCACGACACGGGTCTCGGGTGTCGCGAACTCGGCGATTTTCTGTCGACAGCCGCCGCAGGGTGTGCAGTCCTCGATATCGTCGTGCCCGCCCGCGATGACGATCGTGTGAATCGCACTGCCACCAGCGGCGATCATCGCGGCGATCGCGTTGGCTTCGGCACAGGTGCCCTCCGGATACGCGGCGTTCTCGACGTTGCAGCCCACGTACATCTGCCCCCTGTCGTCGAGCAGCGCCGATCCGACACGGTAATTCGAATACCTGCAATACGCGTTCTGCCTGACGGTGAGCGCCGCATCGATCAGGTCCTGCTCGTCCATGCCTCGTCCTCTCGCTACCGCGACTTGCGCATCGGGTTATTGGGGTGCGTCGTCCAGTCCGCCTTCTCGTCCGAGATGGGCTGCCCGGTGCGCGGATCGAAACCGTCACCAAGACGGCGCATGGTAATGCAGCCGTCGATCGGGCATACGCTAACGCAGAGATTGCAGCCGACGCATTTTTCGTCAATTACTTCGAAACGCCGTTGGCCGTTGACCGTGTGCGTTATGGCCTGGTGCGAAGTGTCTTCGCAAACGATATGGCAGCGGCCGCACTCGATGCACAGTTCCTGGTCGATGAGTGCTTTCTCAACGTAGTTCAGGTTCAGGTACTGCCAGTCGGTCACGCTGGGAACGGCCCGGCCGACGAGATCCGAGACCGAGTTCATGCCCTTGCTGTCGAGAAAGTTGCTCAGGCCATCGGTCAGGTCGTCGATGATCTTGAAGCCATAGACCATGGCTGCCGTGCAAACCTGTACGTTGCTCGCGCCGAGCGCAAGGAAGTCGACGGCGTCGCGCCAGTTGGTTATGCCGCCAATGCCCGAAATCGGAAGATGCGAGGTCTCGGGTGTGCGCGCGATCTCCGCGACCATGTTGAGCGCAATGGGTTTGACCGCCTCACCGCAATAGCCGCCGTGTGTTCCCATGCCGTCTGTCGACGGATACATTGTGAGGGTCTCGTAGTCGACGCGCATGATGGAATTGATCGTGTTGATGAGGGACACGGCGTCCGCGCCCCCGTCTTTTGCTGCTTTGGCGGGCGGCAGGATATTGGCGACGTTTGGAGTGAGTTTGACGACGACGGGGACGGTTGCCGCGGCCTTGGCCCATTCCGTAGCCATTTGTATGTATTCCGGCACCTGGCCTACTGCGGAACCCATGCCGCGCTCGGACATGCCGTGCGGGCAACCGAAGTTGAGTTCGATTGCGTCGGCCCCGGTGTCCTCGATCATGGGCACGTACTTCGCCCAGACCTGCTCGTTCATTGGATACATCACCGAGACCACGAGCGCCCGGTCGGGCCAGTCGCGCTTGATCTGGCGGATCTCGTCGAGGTTGGTCTGCAGCGGCCGGTCGGTGATCAGTTCGATGTTATTGAAACCGATCACGCGGCGGTCGTTGCTATGGATGGCACTGTAGCGGGGGCCACTCACGTTCACGATCGGCGGGTCTTCGCCGAGTGTCTTCCACACAGCGCCTCCCCAGCCGGCTTCGAAGGCCCGGTTGACGTTGTAGGCCTTGTCCGTCGGCGGTGCCGAAGCGAGCCAGAACGGATTCGGCGACCTAATGCCGAGGAATTCCGAATCCAGGTTAGCCATAGCCTTCCTCCCTTGTGCGCAAGTAGTGGTCGATCGCTATCGCCGCCACCTTGCCGTGCTGAACGGCGGTCACCGTCAGGTCGTCGCCACCGACCACGCAATCGCCGCCGGCCCATACTCCCGCCAGTGACGTGGACTGGCCCTCGTCGACCACGATCTTGCCGTTCTGCATCCTGATGGACCCGTCTTCGAGCACGCCATCCCTGAGTTGCTGTCCGATCGCCTTGAAGACGACATCTGCGTCGAGCGTGAATGTCTCGCCGGTGTCCGAGATCGAGCCGTCCTCGCCTGCCGCCGTTCTCTCGAACAACACACCGCTCGCGTGCCCGGGCCCGAGGATTTTCAAAGGTCGCGCCAGAGTATGGATTGTCACGCCATTGCTCTGCGCGAGGTTCTTCTCGAAGTCGCTGGCGCCCATCTGGTCGCTGGTGCGCCGGTAAACGATGTCGACCCGCTCCGCACCAAGACGTTTCGACTGTACCGCGACATCGATCGCGGTCATGCCGCCACCGATGACAACAACCCGCCGGCCAACCGGCAGTTCCCCCTTGTCGGTCGCCTGCCGCAGGTCGGCAATGTACTCGACCGCGTTCTCCACACCCGGCAGGTCTTCGCCCTCGATGCCGAGCACATTCACGGCGGCAAGCCCGACACCGACGAAGACTGCGTCAAACTCGTCGCGAAGCCGCGATATCGATATGTCCTTACCCAGCGTGACGCCGGTCCGTACCTCGATGCCCCCGATCGACAGGATGTAGTCGACTTCGCGCTGCGCGAAGTTGTCAACGGTCTTGTAGGCCGCAATGCCGTATTCGTTCAGTCCCCCGAGTTTTTCATCGCGGTCGAAGAGCGTAACTGCGCTTCCCAGCATTGCGAGGCGATGCGCACAGGACAATCCCGCAGGCCCGCCGCCGACCACGGCGACGCGGAATCCGCTGGCCGCCTGCCTCGAGAACAGTTGCGTATGGTCGTTGAGGACAGGATCGGTGGCATACCGTTGCAGCAGGCCGATTTCGACCGGCTTTTCTTCGTGCGTGTTGCGCACGCAGGCTTCCTCGCACAGGACCTCGGTCGGACAGACGCGTGCACACATGCCGCCCATGATGTTCTCGCTCAGGATCGTGTGCGCCGAGCCTCGCAGGTTGCCGCTGCGGATCTTCTGGATGAATCCCGGTATGTCGATGCCGGTCGGGCAGGCCGTTGTACAGGGCGCGTCGAAACAGAAATAACAGCGGTCGGCCTCGACAATGGCTTCCGAGTGCGACAGCGGCGGATGCAGGTCACTGAAATTCCGGGCTATTTCATCGCGGCTGAGGCGGTTTGGGCGAATGTCAGTCATGCTGGTCTCAGCGTTTGACCGGGGTCGGTTCGTTGCGTTTCGCCTGGATCTTCAGCGCATCGTAGTAGGCGGCGAACGGCGGGCGGTGCACGTAGCGCCCGGCACCGCGTTCCACGTCAAGTTTGCCGTCCGCGTACACGACCTTGCCCTGGCTCAGCGTATGGGAGGAACACCCTTTCACCGTCATGCCCTCGAATATGTTGTAGTCCACTTTCTGGAAGTGCGTCTTCGCGGAAATGGTCTTCGTCGCCTCGGGGTCCCAGACGACGATGTCGGCATCGGCACCCACGGAGATGCTGCCCTTGCGGGGATACACATTGAATATCTGCGCGGCGTTCGATGACGTAACCGCCACGAACTCGTTCATGGTGAGGCGGCCCGTGCTCACGCCATGGTGCCACAGCACCTCCATACGGTTCTCCACGCCGCCCGTGCCGTTCGGGATTCTGCGGAAGTCGTCCCTGCCCATGGCCTTCTGGTCGGCGCAGAAGCAGCAGTGATCGGTCGCCGTCGTCTGCAGGTTACCTGACTGCAGTCCGCGCCACAGGGCTGCCTGGTGCTCCGCGGAACGGAACGGCGGGCTCATGACGTGCGCGGCCGCGACCTCGAAGTCCTCGTGGCGGTAGACGGAGTCGTCGATGAGCAGGTGGCCGGCAAGGACTTCGCCGAACACGCGCTGGCCTTCGTTGCGCGCCCGCGTAATCGCTTCCAGCGACTGCTGGCAGGAGTTGTGCACGATGTAGAGCGGCACGCCGAGCACCTCAGCGATCCGGATCGCGCGGTTCGCCGCCTCACCCTCGCACTGCGGCGGCCGTGACAGCGGATGACCTTCCGGACCGGTGATGCCCCTGTCGAAAAGCTCCTGCTGCAGCCTGAATACGAGTTCGCCGTTCTCTGCATGCACGGTAACGATCGCGCCCAGCTCGATGGCGCGCGAGAAGCTGTTCACGAGAATCTCGTCGTCGGCCATGATGGCGCCCTTGTACGCCATGAAGTGCTTGAAACTGTTGACGCCGTGTTCGCGGACGAGGGTACCCATGGCCTCGTGCACCGAATCGTCCCACCAGGTGATCGCGACGTGGAACGTGTAGTCGGACACGGACTTCTCCGCCCATTCACGCCACTGGTGATAGGCCTCCATGATGTCCTGCTGCGGGCCCGGGATAACGAAGTCGATGATCATCGTCGTGCCGCCCGCGAGGCCCGCCGCCGTGCCCGTCTCGAAGTCCTCGCTGGCAACGGTTCCCATGAATGGCAGCTGCATGTGCGTGTGCGGATCGATGCCGCCGGGCATCACGTACTGGCCGCCGGCGTCGACGATGGCGGCGCCCTTGGGCGCATCGAGTCCTTCGCCCACCGCGGCAATCAGGCCATCCTGGCACAACACGTCGGCGCGAAGCGTCTGGTCGGCGTTAACGACGGTGCCGCCTTTGATCAGTACTGTCATGATGCACTCCTCGCGCCGCCACGTGCGACGAAATAATAGATGAGGCCGCCGAGTATCGAGCCTGTGAACCATCCATACGTGTAGAACCAGCTGAGAGCGCCCGTGGTGATCGCAATCAGCGTGAGTCCGACCGGGATCAGGAACGCTATGAAGCCGGCCTTGTTCCATGCCGGGTAGCCGGCATCGTCCTGGTACAGCGCCAGCACATCATACGACTGGTTCTTCACGAGAAAATAGTCGACGACCATGATACCGGCGATCGGGCCGACTCTCCACGCTGACGTCGGTCTCCAGCCAGCCGAGCTTCTTCAACAGTTCCCAGCTCATCAGCGCAATGCCGATGACACCGGTGATGATCACACCCTTGGTCTCGTTGATGTACTTCGGCGCGACGTTCTGGAACACGTTGGTTGGCGAAACGATGTTCGCTGCCGTATTCGTCGAGATGGTCGCGAGAATGATCATGAGCATCGACAGTACCACCCATACGGGGCTGTCGATCTTGCCGATGAGATTGATGGGGTCGGAGATCGTCTCGCCGACGAGTGCGGCGGATGCGGACGTGAGCACGACGCCGAGACCCGCGAACAACAGCATCGTCAGGGGCAGGCCGATGATCTGGCCGATGACCTGCGAGCGCTGCGATCGCGCGAAACGGCTGAAGTCGGGAATATTCAGAGACAACGTGGCCCAGAAGCCGACCATCGCGGTCAGAGCGGCCATGAAATAGCCGAAAAACGATGCGTCCTCTGGCCGGTTTGCAGGCACCGCAAGGACCTCACTCATCGAGACCTTGGGCATCGCCCAGAACATGAGGCCGAGGGCGACCACGAGCAGCATCGGCGCCGCCAGCGATTCGAGGTGCTTGATGGCTTC
>JAACFE010000147.1 GCA_009937525.1 Gammaproteobacteria bacterium | reverse complement strand
TCGCAATCCGGACCGAATCCGCGCGCAAATTCCATGTTGCGTTTTCGCCACGATCGCTCGCCGGCGACCACAGGATCATGTCGAGAAACGACCAGTCGTCGCGACGCGCGTAGTACGAGGTTCCCTTGCAGCCGTCACAACGAACTTCGTGCGTGACCGTCCAGAAAGGCCGCGCGAACCGCCCGAGCATGTCTTTCTCGCCATCTTCGCGTGAGGTCGTATTGAAGTCGCCCGCGGCGAACGCGTCCCGGTCAACCGGCAACCCGGCCCGCAGGGTATTCAGGGCACGGTAGGCGGCTTCACGCATCTCCGTGGGATGGAACGGTGCGGGGAAGTGGACCGAATAGCCCGTCAGCAGGGTGCCGTCGGGACGCACGAAGGTCGCCTCCAGGATACCGCGGGTGTCGTAGACGCGATCCTCACCGACGCCGGTGAAGTCAATGCGGTGCAGTGTCGGTGGTTCGGCCAGTTCCAGCCGGGTCAGGAACGCGACGTCGATACCACGCAGGTCGTCGCCTTCGATCAGGATGCCCGGCCCGTAATCTGCCGCCGCGAGATACTCGGTGCGCAGGCGCTCGAGGATGCCGATATTCTCGATTTCCTGCAGCGCGACGATGTCGGGACCGCGGCCGTTATCGACCTGCAGGATGACACCGGCAACGACGCTCAGCTTCTGCTCGATGATGTCGTCGCTCCAGTCCCAGTCGAGGCACTGCTCGCGCCAGCGATCCACCTCGATCTCCGCACAGGCGGCCTTGTGTTCGTCGGACTGCTTGTCGGTCAACGCGAGATAGGTGCGATCTTCCTTGCCGGGGTCGTCGATGTTGTCGAACAGGTTCTCGACATTGAACGTCATGATCGTCAGCGAGGCTTCGGCGGGCGGCGCGACCGGCGCCTGATCCTTGCCCGTCGCGTTGTGATTGCAGGCGGCCAGTGCGGCCAGGCCGATTGTGACGAACGATAGTCTCAGGGGCGATGCAGTGGCATTCATTCGGGGAGCGCTCCATTGATGTCGATGCGCAGCAGGGGCGCGTGACGCCCCTCCAGTGTTACGTAGATCGATTCACTGTCCGCGCTGAAAGCGACGGATTCGGCGTTCCGGAAGTTGCCGAGGCCGAAACCGTAGGCCCGCCCGGAGAGCGATTCGTGCAGGCTCCTGCCGGAATCCAGGTGATAAAGGTAGACGGCGCGATAGGTGAGTATCACCGCGAGGCGGCCGTCGGGAGAAAGATCCATGGCCGTCGGCTGCCAGTGCCACTCCTTCGTGAACACGGCGTGCTCGCGGTCCTGGCGCGTCGGGGGCGGCAGGCTCTCGATCGTCCCGAGGCGTTTCGCCACGACGCCCCCGTCCGTTCGCGGATGCAAGGGAACTTCGTAAAGTACCGGGGGCCAGTCACGTTTGCTCAGCAGTACCGCACGGTCGTTGGCAGGGTCCGCCACGACCGCTTCCACGTCGCGCGGCCCGTCCGGGTAACGAAAGTCAATGCTCCACGCCGGTTCGAGTTTGACCTTGTCGTCGTCGGCGAGGTCCGGTTCGGGGACGACGTGCAGCGAGACCGTGGCACGTCTTGCATCGTTGTCGCCCGTGTCGGCAATCAGCAGGTACGGCGTGCCGTCGACAGCAAACGAGGACAGGTCCTCCCAGTCCCGGTTCTTCACATCATCGAGCTTGATGCGACCGCGATGGAAGCCGGAGCCGTCGAACGCATACAAGCGGGCCTTCGAGCCGCCATCGTTCATCGACCACAGCAGGTCCGGGTCGCGCTGCGACCGCGCGAGGCCGCTGGCTTCGACGAGTTCACCGGACTCCAGCTGACCCGCGACGATCAGCTCGGCGCGACGGCCTTCCGGAGCGGAGTCCGCCGCTGGTTCGGAACAACCCGCCAACAGGGCTGCGAGTAAAAGGATTCGACGCATCATGCCTCCGCGCTTGCGGTGGCCGATGGTAGAGGCTGGCGGCGGTGACGGCAATCGTGAGGCAAAAAAAGCCCGGCACGAAGCCGGGCTTTTTGCGACTGGACTGCCGCCGGGTAGCTACTCGCCGAAATTGACGTTGAGCGTCGCACCCCAGATACGGCGATCGTTGACGAAGCCCGTCAGGTTGTTGAAGTCGATCACGCCCCTGAGGTTCTCTTCGTCGGTGACGTTACGGCCGAAGATGGCGACGTCCCAGCGTCCGCTTGCCGCCGCGTAACCGGCGCGTACGCCGAGCTCGAAGGTGCCGTCGCTGTTGAACTCGAGCGTGTCGTAGAGCAGGAATTGCATGTCGCTCTGGTACATGTAGTCCGCGGCGAAATACAGCTCGCCTGCAATCAGCGGCACCGTGTACTGAGCCCTGATCGACGTGTTCCACTCGGGTGCATTCGGCAGGCTGTTGCCGTCGACAAATGCGAATCCATCCGCGTCGAGTGGGTCGGTCGGCGTGCAGGCCTGCGAGAAGTCAGCGGCCAAGGCTCCGCAGGTCGCAATCCGAAGGTTCGGGTCGTCGATCTCCGTGTTGTTGTAGCCAATACCGAATTCGACGAGGAAATTGTCGGTCAGCAACGTGTCGATATCGAGGTCGAAGCCATACGCATTGGCCTTGTCGGCGTTGACCAGCTGGATCAGGTTGGCGCCGCCGCCGACGGCCGTGATCTGCTGATCGTCGACCTGGTAGGCGAATACAGCGGCATTCAGGCGCAGGCGGTCGTTATTGAGGTTTGACTTGAGGCCGATTTCGCCGGAGAGGATAGTCTCCGACTTGGCGACCGACGTACCGCCGAAGAACGCGATGTCGCGACCCTGGATAGAGGGGCCACGGAAACCGCTCGCGACGCGTCCGTACCAGTTGACGTCGTTGTTCGGCGACCAGATGAGGCTGACGTCCCAGCTTACCTCGTCGTCCTGCACGTTGACCGGTTCGAAGCTGAATATGCCCGTATTGGTGGGCGGATCGGTCAGGTCTTTTTCGTCATCCGTATAGCGCACGCCCGCCGTCAGGTTCCACGTGTCACTCATGTCATAGCTGAACTGTCCGAACACCGCCCACGACGTATTCTCGTGCCGCCGAGTCGTCGGCGGGATGAAGAAAGGTGCCGTTTCCACGTCGTAGGAATCGTCGAAGTAGTAGAGGCCGGCCTGCCAGAACAGGCGGTCGCTCGCATTCGACGACAGCCGCAGTTCCTGCGTCAACTGTTCGAGGTCGTTGATGCTGTCCTGGGTCACCGACTGGAACAGGATGAAGCCGGGGCCCGTCTCGCCGGCAAGCTCGAATCCGCCGTCGATATCGCCGAGGCTGCGATCCTCGGCCTTCTGGAACGCGGTGATCGAGGTCAGCGTCAGGTCGCCGGCGAAGTCCCAGTCGAGCTTCAGCGAAATGCCGGTGTGCTCGGCTTCCTGCGGGTTGTTGTCGCCTTCGTTGAAGAACACGAGGTCGCGGTCGAAGTTCTCGTTGAGCGAGCTGCTGCCCGTCGTGAGGATGTTGGCGCGGAATATCTCCGCTGTTCCTTCGTAGTCGCGCCAGTTCACGGCAAGCAATGCGCTGAACGTATCGCTGGGCGCGAACAGCAGCTGCGCCCGGACGGCGAGATCCTTGTTCTCACCAAGGGCCTCGCTTTCGCCCGTGAAACCGTTGTCGATCCAGTCGCCGCGGTTCAGGCTGAAGATCGACACGCGACCCATCACGGTGTCGTTGGCCGTCAGGCTGCCGCCCAGTGCGCCCTCGAAATTGAGGGTGTCGGCTTCACCGACCGTTACCCGGGCGTAGCCATTGAATTCCTCGCTCGGCCTTACCGAATCGAACTTGATGATGCCGGCCGGCGTATTGCGGCCGAACAGCGTGCCCTGCGGGCCACGCAGCACCTCGACGCGCTGCTGGTCGAAGATCGGGAAGCTCTTCAGGATGACGTTCTCCATGACGACTTCGTCCATGATGATGGACACGGGCTGCGACGCTGCGAGGTCGAAGTCCGTGTTGCCCAGGCCCCGGAGGTAGAAGCGCGGCGCAACACGGCCGTTCGAGGACTCGGCATTGAGGCCGGGCACACGGCCCGCGAGGGCACGGACGTCCTCGCCACCCTGGAAGATCTCCGCGAGGCGTTCGCCGGACTTGGTCGAAATCGAAATTGGGACGTCCTCGAGACGCTCTTCGCGTCGCTGAGCCGTGACCGTTATTTCTTCGAGGACGATGCCTTCCTGCGCCAGCGCGGGCGGTGCGGCGACGGCGCCGAGCGCGGCTGCTGTCGCGAGCCACACTCCTGATTGTGTCTGGTTATTGCAACGCATTGTTATTTTCCGTGAGTGGATAACCCGGATTATAGCGCGCACAAGGTACTACTATACGACAAGTCGGTGTGGCATTTGCGCTACTGCGGGACGTTACGATCATGTTTCGGATGCTTGCCCGAGCGGCTCGCCGCTACCCCGGGGGTCCGCGCCTGGCAGACGCGGCACAAGCACAGCGCGTTCGCGCCGGTAACGTCTGTCCGCCGCGGCGTTCCGGGCGGGTCCGGCAGCCGACGCCCACGCTTTCGGCTCCGACGCGGTGGTAACATGAGCGCCTGCCAACCCGGTCCGGGGGGACCGGCGGGGAATGTTGCGGGACGAACAAGAGCATATGACGGCCAAACACATGAATGCCGCGCCCGGCGACTTCGCCGATACCGTGCTGATGCCGGGCGATCCGTTGCGCGCCCGGTACATCGCGGAGACCTATCTCGACGGTCCCCGGCGCGTCAGCGACGTGCGCAACATGTGGGGTTTTACGGGCGAGTACCGGGGTAAACCGATTTCCGTCATGGCGCACGGCATGGGCATCCCGTCCGCTTCCATCTACTGCACCGAACTGATCGTCGAGTATGGCGTGAAGCGCGTGATCCGTGTCGGCAGCTGTGGCACGTCGCATCCCGACGTAAAGCTGCGTGA
>JAACFE010000146.1 GCA_009937525.1 Gammaproteobacteria bacterium | reverse complement strand
AGCCACGACAGCAGGCGCACGCGGTGCGCGCTGCCGGAGTCCGACTCGACCTCGAACATCAGTTCGCCGTCATTCGTGGCGATGACCCTCGGAACCTGGAAATCCGTTCCGGCACGCGCGACGTGCAGCAGCCCGCGGATCTGGAAGTCAGTTATGGCCGCCGACTCGGCGGCATTCGCGAACTTGAGGACGAATTTTTCGCCTTCCCTGCTGGAGACCAGAAAATTCTGATCACGCTCGCTGGCGAGCGGTTCGAGACTGGTATCGATGTCGTAATGTTCTCGCAACACGGCCGACGCCTGTCGCGCAGAGAAGTCCGGCGCCGGTGTCTGCAGCGCGGTAAACGGATCGTTGGCCATGGCTCAGTATATTTGCCGACACACGCACCGACAATCAGTCGGCATCCTTCGCAAATATGTCGGTAACCTTGTTAGACTGGCCGCGCCAAGCGCAGAGAGTAATCTTTTTGAAAGGCGAACGAATCAAGTCAAGTGTTATTCGAGTAGCCGTCCTCGTCATTGCGATGCTCGCGTACCCTGCTTATGCCCAATACGAAGTCGCCGAGATTCCGTTTTTCAACACCCCCAAAGGCACCGCCGCCCTGGGTGGCGGTCTGCGCCTCGGGCAGGATCTTTACATCGCGACGGATAACGAGGACCAGCGGCAATACGACCTGGTCCCCCTGTACCTGTACAACGGCAAGTATCTCTTCTTCCGCGGCACTGCGGGTGGCATACACCTGTTCAGCAGGGACAATATCGAACTCAACGTGATGGGCCGGTACCGATTTACGAAGCTCGACCCGGACCGCAATGCCTTCTTCGAGGGGATGGAGACACGCAAGCAGACCGTCGATGGTGGTGTCGAATTGCGTTTGCGCGGTCGCTGGGGCGAGGCCAACGCGAATTACCTGACCGATACTCTCAATCGGCACAAGGGCCAGAGTGCCGAAGTGTCCTATCGCTACACCTTCGATCGCGGCCGTTTTTCATTCTCGCCGTTCATTACCTGGGCCTGGAACGATAACAAGCTGACAAACTACTATTACGGCGTCACGGAAGCCGAGGCCCGACCGGACCGGCCCGAATATACGCCCGGCGACTCGCAGTGGCTCGGTTTCGGCATGAATTCGACCTGGTGGGTATCCGATCGCATCCAGTTCTTCGCGAATCTCGGATTCACCGGCGTCGATACCGTCGTCAGCGACAGCCCGCTGGTCGAGGAGGACAGCACATCCGCTTTCTTTGCCGGCGGCACCTATATCTTCGGTAACGTGCGCAGGCCGGAATCCTTTATTTCCACCGAGCGCGCCGGGGAATGGTCATGGCGCGTCAACTACGGTTACCAGGCCGATGGCAATATCGTCGGCGAAATCGATCACGGAGACTTCAGCAAGAGTGGCTTCGCCGACACGAATATCGGCGGAATTACCTTCGGCAAGCTCCTGACCGACGGCCCGCGCGTCGATTTCACCGGCAAGCTCGCATTGTTCCGACATTTCGAAGAAGACGAGGGCAACGGCAATTTCTGGAGCTACGCGCTGTATATGATGGCGACAGGCAGAGGCTACTCGCCCTGGAGCAAGGAAGAGGTGTTCCGCTACGGCTTCGGTTTCGGTATGTCTTATGCGGATAAGGTTCCGATCACTGAGCAGCGCAAGCAAGCCTCGAAAGGCAACAACACGTCACGGTTCCTGAACTATCTCGAACTGCAATTGGATTTTCCCTTGGGGCGTCTGTTCAAAGCCAGGAGCATGAAGGACTGCTATGCGGGGCTGACCGTCGTGCACCGCTCCGGCATATTCGGCACGTCTGACCTGCTGGGTGACGTCGCCGGCGGTGCGGACTGGATTACCGCTCACTTCGAATGCGCAATGGGTCGCGGATCATGACAATCTGGAAACACCTCGCGACCACGGTCGTCGCATTACTCACACTCACCTTCAGCCTTGGCGCTGCCGCCGACTGGCAGGCCGAGGAAGGCGACCGGCTGCAACAACGCGCGCAAGAGGCAATCAGCAAAGTTCGGGAAAAGGTCGAGCGCAGCCACCCGTATTTCGAGGACGCCTACGCGATGGCGGTATGGCCCGGGATTACGCGGGTCGCTGCCGGCTTCGGCGGTGCTTACGGCAAAGGCGTCGTAATCGAACAGGGTGAGGCGGTAGGCACCGTCAAATACTGGCAATTCAGTTCCGGAATCCAGGCGGGTGCCAAGAACTTCGCGCTGATCATATTTTTCAAGGACAAGGATGCGCTCGAAGGACTGAAGCGCAACGACACCCAGTTTACGGGTCAAGCGGGTATCGACATCGTGACTTTCGGCGCGGCCGGGACCCCGGCCTACAACGAGGGCGTGGCGCTTATTCCGCTGACCAACCTCGGGCTGATGGCCGAGTTCTCGGCTGCAGGCGTGTGGTTCCGATACAAGCCATACAGCGAGTAACGCCCGATATTACCTGTCGGCCGATCTGGTGCGATCGAGAATCGCGTCGCGCAAATCGTAGCCCAGCCGGTTGCCCGGATGCGCGTCGATCATCCGGCGGCAAAGTTCGAGCGCTTCCTCCAGCCGGTTGCGGCGCGCATAGAAATCGATGAGGGCGTACAGGTAATCCACGCTCCCCGGCTCCAGCTGCACTGCGGTGCGCAGAGCCGCTTCCGCCTCCTCGTCCCTACCCATCTGCGCGAGCAGGAGGCCGCGGTTGTAATGGATTCGCGAACGATCCGGAAGACCCTTAGCGGCACGGTCGAGGTAACTCAATGCCTCCTCGCGCCGACCTGATGCGATGAGCACCAGCGCCAGCGAATAGGCCGCATCGTGCTGCTCCGGGTAAGCATCGAGGACATCACGCAACAGTAACTCGGCTTCACTATCCCGTCCTTGCCGGCTGAGCAAAACGGCGAGATTCATCTTTGCCGGGAAGAACAGGTCGTCGACTTCGATCGCCTTGCGGTAGTACTGCTCGGCGGTTTCCAGGTCGCCCTGCATGTCGTAGAGATTGCCGAGATTCAGGCCCGACGATGCGAAATCGAGCATCGAGTGCATCGTGTCGACATAGGTCTTCAGCTCGCGATCCAGTGCCGCCGATTGCTTGCCCGTCAGGTACTCGCGCGGGATGCCCGCCAGCTGCGCTGCAGCCCGCATGCGGACACCACGAACCGAGTCGAACAGGCGTGGCGCCAGGAGCCCGGCCAACGTTTCGAGGCTCTCCGTCGCGAGCACATCGACTGCGGTGTGGCGCAGCAATGCCTCGTTGTCGGTCAGCGCGCGCCGCATCACCGGCAGTGCATGCTCCGGCGGGTACGGCGCCAACGCACGAAGTGCCGTAGCGCGCACGATCGTCGCGGTCTGCGGGTCCTCCGCCAGTGCGATCAACGCGTCCTGGGCATCGGGATCACCGGCCCTGGCCGCGGCCAGAACCGAACCGTAGTGCGCTTTCCGCGCGTCGCCATACCAGTTCGTATAAGCGTCTGCGACCCACTGCAACGACTGGTCTGCGTGGCACCCGCTTTGACTGCACGAGTTCGGCGCGCCGAGGGATTCACTGAGATCCGGCCTCGGCACCCGCAGGCTGTGATCCGCACGGTAGTCGATCACCATGTACGGCTGCTCGGGCATGTGGCACTTGATACAGAGTGCGCCGTCGTTCGGCTTGCCGTCGACAGAGGGCGGGTGAAAGTGATGTTCGGTCGCATCGTAATTACTCGCCTCATGGCAATGCGTGCACAGCGCGTTCCCTTCCCTGAGCAACGCCAGGCTATGCGGGTCGTGACAATCGCCACACTTGACACCATTCCGGTACATCTTGCTCTGCACGAACGAACCCCAGACATAAACTTCGTCCAGGATCTGTCCATCGGCGTGATACAGGCCTTCGTTGAGCAGCGAGGGGACAAAATACTGCAGCAGCTCGCCATGCCCGTGATCGTAATCGGCGATCTCGCTGCGACGCGAATGGCAGGGTGCGCACATATCGACGTATTCGCGGTTGTTTATATCGCGGCTTGCGACTTGCAGGCCGTGGTTCGCGATCGGCTCCCGGTCCGCCTCGTCAATTTCGGCCCATGCAACGTGACGTGAACCCGGCCCGTGGCAGGCCTCGCAACTGACGTCGATCTCGGACCAGGTCGTGGCATAGGTGCCCGTATCCGGGTCGAGGTTCTTCTCAAGGTTCGTCGAATGGCACTCGGCGCACATGCCGTTCCAGTTCTGGCCGTTGCGCGTCCAGTGCAGCCAGTCGTCCGGCGCGATCACCGTATCGGGATTCAGGGTGAACCAGCGCTGGCGCTCCGTATCCCAGGCGATCGGCAACGCCTGCAGCCGCCCGCCCGGGAAAGGCACCAGGTACTGCTGCAGCGGCTCGATGCCGAATGTGTACTTGATTTCGAATTCGCCCATCTCGCCGCCGGGGCCTTCCGTATTCACGAAGAATGCGTCGTCCTTGCGGTAGAAGCGGGACGTAATGCCGGCATGCGTGAATTCGGCATTGTCGAAGTTGCCCAACACCGTGTCATCGGTCGCCATGTCCATCGCGTTGTCGTGATCCGAGCCCTGCCACTGTTCGTAGGCATCCATGTGGCATTCGGTACACTCGCCGCGACCGACGAAGGTCGCCAGTTCCGGCAGCCCGACGATCGTGGGATCATCCGTCCGGGGCGCGCGCACGACGTAGGCCGCGATCGCGACGACCAGTATCACCAGGATACCGGCGCCGGCTACTATCAGGTTGCGCATGCCGTCCTCGCCGTTCCGGGCGCCGATGGTGTCGATGGGTCCATGAGCCGGAGATTCTGTCAGTCGATGCGTCTAATGTCATCCTGCTTCAAACCGTGACTTTATCCTCGACGCATTGCTGCGTGGTTGTCCGCGCATCGAAGACACCTTCTCGTACGTGGAATCAAATAGGATAGAATCACC
>JAACFE010000060.1 GCA_009937525.1 Gammaproteobacteria bacterium | reverse complement strand
GGGATTGTCGCGCTGCTCGATGGACGCATAGAACGCGTCCATGTCGACATGCAGGATGACTCGGGGCGCCATCGTCTCACTTGCCCCTGGCCACGATGAACCGGGCCAGCCAGTGCAGAGCCGCGGCCTCGGGTAGCGCATCGAGATGGGCGAGGCCTTCCGCCAGCAGCTCGTTACAGCGGCGGCGGGAGGCCTCGATGCCGAACAGAGCGGGATAGGTTGCCTTGTTCATTCGTTCGTCGGAGCCTGCCGTCTTGCCGATGTCCTCGGTCTTGCCCTCCACATCCAGAAGGTCGTCGCGGATCTGGAACGCCAGGCCGATGGCCCGGCCGAAACCATCCAGCGCCGCGGATTGCTCCGGCGGCACCGCTCCCGCGAGCAGGCTGGCCGACATGACCGATGCGTGTATCAATGCCCCGGTCTTCAGCGCGAACATGTGCTCGAGTTCCGCCGCCTCCAGTGACCGTCCCTCGGCGCCAAGGTCCATGGACTGGCCGCCCGTCATGCCGGTCGAACCGCAGGCATCGGCAACCAGCTTCACGAGCTTCGCGCGGACCTCTCCGGCAACACCGTCGACATCGGCGAGCACCGCGAAAGCCAGCGGCTGCATGGCGTCGGCGGCGAGGATGGCCGTCGCTTCGTCGAACTTGCGATGCAGCGTCGGCATACCGCGGCGCAGATCATCGTCGTCCATGGCAGGGAGATCATCGTGCACGAGCGAAAACGCATGGATCAACTCGATCGCTGCGGCCGGTGAGTCCAGCGGCGCCTCCGGAACGCCAAGGCATTCTCCGGCGGCGTAAACAAGCAGCGGACGCACGCGCTTTCCACCATTGAAGATGGCGTAGCGCATCGCTTCGTGCAGGCGACTCGGCTTGACGCCGGCAGCCGGCAGCACGGCGTCGAGCTTTGCCTCGACGCGGCCGGTGTAATGGGGGATGCGTTGTTCGAAGTTCTTTGCCACCGCTTCTGACTGGCGATCGATCGGCCCTGTAGCGTACACTTTTTCCGGTCGCGGAGCGCCGCCGCGTCTGGGCTATAATTCGCCGTCCCGTCCGCTTCGACGATGCCGGAATCCACTGTTATGAGGGCAACCGCAAGAGCCCAACCCAATATCGCTCTCATCAAGTACTGGGGAAAGCGTGACGGGAATCGCAATCTTCCTGCGGTGGGCTCGATCTCCGTAACGCTCGACGAGCTTTTCACGACCATGCACGTGGAACTCGATGGTGCACTGGATCTCGATGAGCTTCACGTCAACGGGCGCAAGTCGCCGGGGTTGCTGCCCAGAGTTACGCAATGCCTCGATTCAGTCCTCGGTACCGACCGCCTTCGCGCACGCGTAATCAGTGAGAGCAACTTCCCGATTGCGGCGGGTCTCGCTTCTTCTGCGTCGTCGTTTGCGGCCCTGGTGGTCGCTGCATCCGCGGCGGGAGGCCGGGAACGAACGACGCACGAGCTGGCGCGGCTGGCGGGAGCGGCATCGGGTTCCGCCGCGCGCTCGCTGTACGGCGGTTTCGTCGAGCTACGTAACGATGGCGACAGTATCGCCGTGCAAACCATACTGGATGGCGAATCGTGGCCCATGCGGGTCATCGCAGCGGTTACGTCAACGGCGCCGAAGCCTGTCAGTTCCGGCGAGGCCATGGAGGCCAGCCGCAAGACCTCGCCCTTCTATGCCCGCTGGGTCGAGGAACAGGATAGCGATCTTTCGACGGCCAGAGACGCCATCACGGCGCGGGATTTCGGCAAGCTCGCAAGCATCGCCGAGCACAATTGCCTCAAGATGCATTCCGTCATGTGGGCATCACGGCCTCCCGTGGTCTACTGGAATGCGGCGACGATCGCCTGTCTCGAGCGTGTGCGGCAGCTGCAGGCAGACGGCGCTGCAGCCTTCTTCACGATCGATGCCGGGCCGCAAGTCAAGGTCGTCTGCCTTCCCGGCGACGAGTCGCAGGTCGCCGAGGCACTGTCGAACACCCCGGGCGTGGAATCGGTGCTCGCAAGCGGCATCGGCGCGGGCGCCGCGCTGATGAACGGGGACTGATGCGGCGTGTGGCGAGCGCCCCGGGCAAGTTCGTCTTGTCGGGAGAATACGCGGTGCTGGATGGCGCACCCGCGATCTGCGTGGCCGTCGATCGCCGCGCCGTCGTGACGATAGAAACACACGGCGGCGATCACAGCATCGTCACGGCGCCCGGTTTCTCCACCGCGACCGGCCGTTTCGAGACAGGCGACGGCGGGCTGACCTGGCTGAGTGGGGGCCGGGAATTCGGCTTGTTCCAGTCGGTCTGGAACGCATCCCGTCCCGCGGCCATTGAAGGTCCGCTGGCGATATCACTCGACACGACACTGTTCCGCGACGCCGGCAGTGGAAGCAAGATCGGCCTGGGCTCGAGTGCCGCCTTGACGGCCGCGATCGCAACCGCGCTGGCTTCGCTCGGGGGGGCAGACGCGGCCCCGGCCGCTCACGAGGCCCACCGGCGGTTCCAGGGAGGCTCCGGCAGCGGCGTCGACGTCGCCTGCAGCATCGCCGGCGGCGTCATCGAATACCGCATGGAGGATCGTCACACGACGTCGCTGACATGGCCCGAGGGCCTGTACTGCAGCGTGCTGTGGAGCGGGATCGCGACCGGGACGAGAGGCCAGCTTGCACGATTCAGGGACCAGCCCGCCAGCCCGTCCAGAGACGAACTTTGCGCGGCATCCAGAGCGGCGGCAGTCGCTCTCGCCGGCGGTGAAACAGCCGAGGTCCTTGCGGAACTGCGCAGGTATACGCAAGCTCTGCGGCGCTTCGACCAAACTCTTGGTCTCGGCATCTTCGCTTCAGGCCACGGGGAGCTGGCGGAACGTGCTGCCGGTGAAGGGCTCGTTTACAAACCCTGCGGCGCCGGTGGAGGCGACATCGGCGTCGCGCTGGCGACCAGCAGGGCATCGCTGGCATCATTCGAGCAAACCGCGGCGCGCTCCGGATTCACCCGGCTCGACCTGGGCATCGATCATCGCGGCGCCATGCTCCACGACAAAGAAGAACCGTGAAAGATTCCCAGATATCCGGCCTGTATCGTTTAGATGTCGGACAACGCATCGACCGGCTCGAACAGCGCGGCCTGCTGTCAGCCGACGACGCGTCCGCGCTGCGGGAGGGGCGTCATGTCCTGTTGCCTGCGGCGGCAGACAAGGTTATCGAGAACGTCATCGGCGTGTTCGGCCTGCCGTTTGCGATCGCGCCCAACTTCGTGGTCAACGGCACCGGTCGGCTGGTTCCCATGGTCGTCGAAGAGCCGTCGATCGTCGCCGGCCTGAGTTTCGCCGCAGCGCTCGCCCGCCGCGGCGGGGGGTTCCGCGCGCATTGTGACGAATCGCTGCTCGCGGGGCAGATTCACCTCACGAACCTGCCGGATCCCGGTTCGGCAGAAGAAAACATCCTTGCAGCAGCCGACGAAATCCTCAGTGCCGCGAATGCCGTACACCCTCGTCTCGGAGAACGAGGTGGTGGCGTTCGCGACATCGAGGTACGCCGCCTGGCGCTGCCTGACGGCGATGCTGCGCTGGCAGTGCACCTGCTGGTCGATACCTGTGATGCAATGGGGGCCAACCTGGTCAACACGATCTGCGAAGCCATCGCACCGCGGGTCGCTGAAATCTGCGGCGGTAAGGTCGCGATGCGCATCCTGTCGAATCTGGTCGATCGCTCCGTGGCGACCGCCCGCGTGCGCTATGCGGCGGAGCAACTGGCGGTCGACGATCTCGACGGCGAGGCGGTGCGCGATGCGATCGTGAAAACGAGCGATATCGCTGCCGCAGATCCCTACCGCGCGGCCACGCACAATAAAGGCATCATGAACGGTATTGATGCCGTGGCGATTGCCACCGGCAACGACTGGCGAGCGATCGAAGCGGGCGCGCATGCGTTCGCGGCCATCGATGGCAGCTACCGGCCGCTGTCACGCTGGAGCGTCGGGGAGGGAGGCGCACTCGAGGGAGAGATCCGGGTTCCGCTGAAACCGGGCATCGTCGGCGGTACCGCCGCGGCGAATCCGGCCGCTGCGATCGGCCTGCGCATCACGGGTGTCGTCTCGGCTAAAGAACTTGCCGAACTGATGGCGGCGGTCGGGCTTGCACAGAATTTCGCGGCGCTGCGGGCGTTGGCAACGAGCGGCATTCAGAAAGGTCACATGCGCCTGCACGCGCGCAGCGTCGTCGCCGCGGCGGGCGTCAGTGGCGACCGCTTCGACGAGGTCGTCGAGCGGCTCGTCGCGAGCGGAGAGATTCGTGAAGCGCGCGCGCGTGATATTGCGGCGCAGCTCGATGCAGGGCAGCCGCTGCAGGACGAGGCGCCCATGGGTTCTGCCGCCGGCAAGGTAATTCTGCTCGGCGAACACGCAGCGGTGTACGGCAGGCATGCACTGGCGCTGCCAATCCCGGATGCCGTTACCGCAACGGTGAAGGAAACGGACCCGGGCATCGTTCTCGAGGTGCCGGACTGGGGCCTGTCGCGCAAGATTTCGCCGGACGCCGGTGGCGCCGATGCGGCCGTTTACCGGATACTCCAGGACCTCGGCGTCGCAGGCAGGGGATTCCTGATTCGCGTCCGGTCGGTGCTGCCGCGCGCCATGGGACTCGGCTCGTCCGCGGCGTTTGCCGTCGCCATCGTGCGCGCGTTCGACCGATTGCTCGGCCTGGCACTCGACGATGCGCGCGTGAACGAGATCGCGTTCGAATGCGAGAAGCTCGCGCACGGCAACCCGTCGGGCGTCGACAATACGCTGGCGACCTATGCCCGGCCGCTGCTCTTCTGCAACCGCGAATCCTTCCAGACAGAGGCGCTCGAACTGGCGCAGGTCCCGCCAATCGTGATCGCCTGCAGCCACCAGCCCGGCGCCACGCACGAGCAGGTTGCAGGTGTTCGTGCGCGTTACGAACGTCAGCCGACGGTCTACGCCGGGATCTTCGACCAGGTCGATGCCCTGAGCATGGCCGGCGCAAGAGCACTCGTCGGGAGCGACTACGCGGAACTCGGGCAACTGATGGACGTGTGCCAGGGACTGCTCAACGCGCTCGGCGTATCCACGCCCGAACTCGAACGGATGGCTGATATCGCACGCAGAGCGGGCGCGGCGGGCGCGAAGCTGACCGGTGCCGGCGGCGGCGGGTCGATTGTCGCCTTGTGTCCGGGTAAGGTAGCGGACGTCGTCGCGGCGCTGCAGTCGGCAGGCTATACGACGATCGATCTGAGCAACGACAGGGAAGTAAAGCGATGAACGTAAATAGGGTGGTTTCGTCGGAAGCCGAAGAGTTGATACTCGTCGATGAGGACGACAGGGAGCAAGGTCGTCTGTCCAAGGCCGAGTGTCACGACGGCGCCGGGATCCTGCATCGTGCGTTTTCGGCGTTCCTGTTCAATGCCGCCGGTGAGCTGCTGCTGCAACAGCGCGCCGACTCGAAGCGGCTTTGGCCCGGTTACTGGTCGAACAGCTGTTGCAGCCATCCGCGGTGGGGCGAGTCGATGGAAACGGCGACGGGACGCAGGTTGGGCGAGGAACTGAATCTCGAAGCGGACCTCAGATTCGTCTACAAGTTTGCGTACCAGGCGCCGTACGGCGAACTCGGCTCCGAACACGAGCTTTGCCACGTCTTCCTGGGACGAATCGACGGTGCAATCCGAGCGAATACGGAAGAGATCGCGGCGATCCGCTTCGTCGGCGCCGAAGCGCTGAACGCAGAGTTATCGGATCACCCGGAGCACTTCACGCCCTGGTTCAAACTGGAATGGGACGCTCTCACCCGCGAGCATTCCGACTTGCTCGATGCGTATACGTGCGCAGAAAAAACCCAGAGGTGAACAGCGGATTGGGGTGTTTGCTTTCGAGGCCTGAAGCGGGCCGGAGGCGCGCAGCCCGAAAGCAAACACCCCAATCCGTATTCAACTACCCGACGTACTTGTAATACTCGATCCCGAGATCACTGAAGTGACGATCGTCCGACTGACCGACGCGGTCGATGACGAATTCGTTTAACGGCAGGTAATCGAGGCCGTTGGCGCGGCGACCGGAATGCAGCGCCTGGTACTGCTCGAACGTGATATCGACGGCAGGCTCCATGGCGTCACCGAAGCGAATCGCCGCGGTCGCTTCCCGCCAGCCGTCGGCCATGAAAAACGGAATCACTTCCGCCGCATCGCCGCTGCCATAGCCGAGCGTCAGCACCTCTTCGCCCGCACTGAGTCGATCTTCCGCGAGCGCCTGTTCGAAGCCGGCCGCCATCCACGCCGGCAGCGCCGCCGTATACAAGTTGCCGAGGTCGCGCATCGTCTCGCTGCCGAGCGCAAGCTTGTCGAGGACTTCCCGACGATATTGAGGCGACGCGCGGAATGCCCGTAAAACGGCCATCGTTAGTGGATAGGCCTCGTACTGCAGGCGCTCCGGGTCGGCGAGCGCGGCAACGCTCGGGCTGCTGCGCATTTCGTCCAGTGCTGCCTGAAGCTCTATGCCGGCTTTGGAGCAATAGGACGCAAGTTCGGCGTGATCGTCTGCGTCGCTGTAGCTCAAAGCGAACAGGTAGGAAATCGCCCAGCCCGTCTCGGGCATGCGCCGGTAGGGCCTGTGCATGAATACGGTTTTCAGCGAGCGCAGGTACTCACCCGGATCAAGACGGCGTTTCTCGTACATGTCAGCGAGAGCGTGCAGCGTCTCGTCAACGTAGCAGGTCGTCGAATACTTGCCGTTGAAGACCGGGAAGTCCTGGATATGGTGAGAATCGGAACGATCCTGGCCGCAGAAACGAACCATCGGTTTACGGAAGTCCATGACGCGATAGTCGGATGCGGAGCCGGACCCGACGAGGTCCACGACCGCGAGCTTGGGGTCTTCTTCCAACAACATCGCCACGGCACCTGCGCCCTGGGTGGGCTCGCCACTCGAGCCTCGTGCATATTCCGCGATGTCGGCGCAAACCACGATCGCCTGACCGCCCGCGCCGTCAAGGGCGAGGTGCCGGATGGCCCCTTTCATGCCATAGACGCCACCGAGGCAGGCGTGCTTGAACTCGGGTACTTCGCAGCTGCGCGAAATCGGCGGCAGGCCGCGCGCTGCGAGGGCCTTGTCGACCATGCCCTTAATGATGATCGCGCCGGCGGAGTTGTCGGTGCTCGATTCGGTGCCCAGACCCAGGAACTTGATTCGAGTGGGATCGACATCGTATTGATCGATCAGGCGCATGACGGCCGTTGCCGCCATCGTGTAGACGCTGTGATTGTGTCCGCGCATGCGGAAACTGCGCCCGACGACTTCCTCGAGCTTGGGCCAGTGACCGCCGGTCCAATCGCACCAGTCCTCGAGCCAGACGCGATAGGGCGGCACATAGGCGGCAAGGCCTGTTATTCCGATGGGTTTGCTGGTGGACTGATTCATAGGCTGGACTTCGTTTAGCCCGGGAATTTTAGTGGTCCCGGCCCTGCTGCTCAACTACTTATTCGTCCGGAACGGCAGCCAGCCGGCCGGTAGCCCCCACGGCTTTGTTCTCGTCGAGAGATATGTTGCCATAATAATAAGTGTTTCCGCGGTTTCGTCCACCCCGATCCTCACACCGAGAAGGCCGCCATGGTCACGGCGCCGAGCATGGTCATCGTGAAACCGGCCAGGTACGACACGGTGAGAACGACATACTTGGCCGTCGTAAGCAGGCGTCCCTGTGCGTAGACGCGCCGCATCGCGACAAAAAGGTACACAGGGACGTAAAAGGAAGCGGCGACGATCAGCAGTACGCCGATTGCCTCGGGTGTCGGTAACGCTGCATTGAGACGGCTGATGAGGATCTGCAGCGTCAGGATAAGGAACATGAAAGCGTGGAAGTGGACGAAGAACAGCAGGTGCTCGACGTAATACCGGCGTGACAGCGGGTACAGTGCTTTCAGCACGAAGGCCATGATCGGAAGCAGGACAATCAGCGCAATCGGGACGTTATCGTAGAGGTTCTGCAGGAACTGGCGCCCTTGGTCCTTTTTGATCTGCTCGCAGATGTGCACGAGGCGCTCCGGCGTGAGCCGCCGTTGCAACCATTCCGGGCCGCTGATCGAAAAATCGTCGACTTTGCATCCCGACTCAGCGCCATCTTCGCCGTTGATGCGAATATTGAGCCCGTCGGTCGTTTCTTCGCCGGGCTCGTCCGACTCTCCGGGACCGCCAATGATTATTCCCTCTTCCGCGAGATCCCTGCGCACTTCCTCTGCGACATCGGCTGCCTCGCGCCGCTCCTCTTCTTCGATGTCTTCCAGCGTCTGCGGTTCGTAGAGGATGCCGAAGGTTTCGCGGGGGTCGAAGAAGGCAACGACGAAGAACAACAGGCTCAGCACCAGGTACATGCGAAATGGCGGCATGTAACGTGCGCGTCTGCCTTGCAGGTAATCGTGAGTGAGCCGTCCGGGCCTGATCATGAGCGGCACCAGGGTCTGCCACAGGCGCGAGTCGAGTTCGAACAGGTCACCGAACGCATCGCGTATCAGCTCCCAGAGACTGATGAGCCGGCTGCGGCCCCGCTGGCCGCAATTGCCGCAATACTGCCCCCTGAGGTGTGCACCGCAGTTCAGGCATACCGGCATTTCCCCGGCAGGGAGTTCCCGGAACTCATCTTCGCGCAGGATACGTTCCTGCCAGGAAATCGCAGCGCCGAAACGGTCGAGCGCCTCGGCCTCGAGTTCGGTCGCGAGCCCGTCCACGAACTTCTCGAGGGCCTCGTCGTCTTCGAGCGTGAACTGGCAGACCCTGCCGGGCCGTCCTTGATCGTCCTGGCCGATATCGAACAGGGCCACCTCGACGATACCGGCAGTGTTCCGCGCGCGCGCGGCCTGCTTATCGGCCCAGGCCTCGTAATCACCGAGTGATTCCGGCTCTACGAAAACCCGGTTTTCATAGATGGGTCCGGAACGAACAGTCATCGGCCTTTATTCGGCTGCACTCTCTTTCTTCCGACTCGTCTTTTTCTTGTTGGAGACTTTCTGCCGCGGCGCCTGCTTGCGTTTCGCGGCCTTTTTCGCCGGTTTGATTGACGGTTTTTCGGCGTCCCCGCCGGCCGTGCGCCGCAGGTCCTCGGGCGCGAAGTCGTCGACGGCGAGCAGGGAAGTGACCTTCTCGTAATAGTCGCTCAACTTCGCGGCCTCGTCCTTGTTGATGACTTCCGCGCTGGCCGCCTCGTCAATCTGCTGGCCCAGGTATTCCGAGCGAATGAGTCCTTCCTTGCGCGCCTGCCGAAGCCTGCGCTCGAGCGGCGCGACGTCGATCGTCAGCTGCAGCGCTTCCTCGAGCAAACCGACGGGGTTGCCCGGCTCTATGGTGGTGTAAGCCTGTTCGCTGAGGCGTTCTCGGGTCTCGCCGGGCGTCGTCGCCAGCTCGACGATCTTGTGGACCAGTTCGTCGGACGGCGCCGAATAGGTTCGGCCGCGCGGGAAGATGAACATCCGCAGGAATGTCGCTGCCCAGCGGTTCGGCAGGTTCCTGAGGAACGAGTGCAGCGCTTCCTGTGCCTGGTACATCAGGGTGCGGACCGACCACTCGACGAGCGGCAGGTCCGTCGCGCGCCGGCCCTGGTTTTCGAAATGCTTCAGCACGCACGACGCAAGGTAGATGGAACTCAACACGTCACCGAGCCGTGCCGAGAGCAGTTCCCGCTTCTTGAGGTCGCCGCCGAGCGTCAGCATCGCGAAATCGGAAGCCAGCGCGAACGCGGCACTGTATCGATTGATGTTCTGGTAGTAGCGGCGGGTGGGCGTATTGAGCGGCACTTTGCTGAATTTCGCATGCGTCAACGCGAGGAAGAACGAACGCGCAACGTTGCTGATCGCGTAGCCCATGTGGCCGAACAGCGCGTCGTCGAACTCGATGAGACCGCGGTCGATGTCTTCGTCGCCGGCGGCGGCAAGTTCGCGCAGCACGAACGGATGGCAACGGATGGCGCCCTGGCCGTAGATGATCAGGCTGCGCGTCAGGATATTGGCGCCCTCGACCGTGATCGCGATCGGCGCGGCTATGAAGCCGCGACCGAGGTAGTTTTTCGGCCCGAGGCAGATGCCCTTGCCACCGTGCACGTCCATCGCATCGTTGCTGATCTTGCGGCCCAGTTCTGTACAGTGGTACTTCAGGATTGCCGACGGGACTGCCGGTTTCTCGCCCTGGTCGATCGCACCGGAGGTTACCGATACGGCCGAATTCATGATGTAGCTGTACCCGGCAATGCGGGTCAGTGCTTCGCCGACGCCCTCGAAGTTGGCGATGGATGTGTTGAACTGCTTGCGAATGACGGCGTAGGCGCCGGTCGCGTAGCTGGCCGCCTGACCGCCACCCGCGGCGGTCGACGGCAAGGTGATTGCCCGGCCGACGGACAGCAGCTCGACCAGCATCTTCCAGCCCTTGCCCGCCATTTCCTGGCCGCCGATGATGAAGTCGAGCGGCACGAAGACGTCCTTGCCGGAGGTCGGGCCGTTCTGGAAAGCGATCGTCAGCGGATGGTGGCGGCGGCCGACGGTCACCCCGGGGATATCGGTGGGGACCAGGGCGGCGGTAATGCCGTATTCATCCTGGTCGCCGATCAGGTGGTCGGGATCGTAAAGCTTGAAGGCCAGTCCCAGCACCGTGGCGACGGGCGCCAGCGTGATGTAGCGCTTGTCCCAGTTGAGGCGGATGCCGATGATGGTCTCGCCCTGCCACTCGCCCTTGCAGACGACGCCGCTGTCGATGATTGAGGCCGCGTCGGAGCCGGCCTGTGGCGAAGTCAGCGCGAAGCAGGGAATCTCGGCGCCTGCGGCGAGGCCCGGGAGGTAACGGCTCTTCTGCTCCTCGGTGCCATAGTGAAGCAGCAACTCCGCGGGGCCCAGTGAATTGGGGACGCCGATCGTCGACGAGACCGTCGCACTGCGGCTCGCCAGCTTCATGATCACGCAGGCATTCGCGTATGCCGAGAACTCCAGTCCGCCGTACTGCTTGGGAATGATCATCGCGAAGAATTTGTGCTCGATGATGTAGTCCCAGACTTCCTTGGGCAGGTCCGCATGCTTGTGGCAGATCTCCCAGTCGTCGATCATCCGGCACAGCTCTTCACAGGGTCCGTCGAGGAATGCCTGCTCTTCGTCCGAGAGCTTCGGTGCCGGGTACGACATCAGCCGATCCCAGTTCGGCATACCCGAGAACAGCTCGCCTTCCCACCACACGTTGCCCGCTTCGAGCGCTTCGCGTTCCGTATCGGACATCGACGGCAACATCTTGCGGTAGACGTCGAGCAGCGGCTTGGTGATCTTCTCGCGCCGGAACTCGATCAGGTTGGGCACGATCATGGCGCCGAAGCCGGCCCACAGCAACAGCTTCCAAAGGAAATGCCCCTCGCCGAAGACCGTGTAGGCCAGCACCGCCAGCCCCGCGGCGATCGTCGACGTACGCAGGTCGATCCGCTGGTAAGCAAGGAATATGCCGCCGCCAACGAACAGCAGCAGCCAGAAAAGACTCACAACAAGACTGGACACGCCTGATACTCCCGATTCAGGAAATTGCGTTTGAGTTCAACACTAACATCGCGACTCGAACCGCGCCATCGAGTGCGTCACGTCAGAGCAAGGACTCGATGGCGGCGCGCTCTTCGCGTAATTCGGCGTTCGTCGCGTCCATGCGAGAGCGGCTGAAGTCGTTGATCTCGAGGCCCCGCACGATTTCGTAGCTGCCGCCGCTGCAACGTACCGGATAGGAATAAAACACGCCTGGCTCGATACCGTAGCTGCCGTCCGAGGGGATCGCCATGCTCACCCAGTCGTCGTCGTTGGTGCCGAGCGCCCAATCGTGTATGTGATCGATAGCCGCCGACGCCGCCGACGCCGCTGACGAGGCGCCGCGGGCCTTGATGATCGCCGCGCCACGTTGCTGCACGACCGGAATGAATTCGTCCGCGAGCCACGCACCGTCGACGAGTTCCTTCGCCGGTTTGCCCGCCACGCGCGCGTGGCTGACGTCCGGATACTGCGTCGCCGAATGGTTGCCCCAGATGATCATCTGGCGCACGTCACTGACATGGCTGTCGGTCTTCTGCGCCAGCTGCGCAATGGCGCGATTGTGATCCAGCCGCGTCATTGCGGTGAAGTTACCCGCATCGATATCCGGTGCGTTGCTGCTCGCAATCAGTGCGTTGGTGTTCGCAGGGTTGCCGACGACGAGCACGCGAATGTCGCGGCTCGCGTGATCGTTGATGGCCTTGCCCTGAACGGAAAATATTGCGGCGTTGGCCTCCAGCAGATCTTTGCGCTCCATGCCCGGGCCGCGTGGGCGCGCGCCCACGAGCAGCGCGTAGTCGCTGTCCTTGAAGGCCGTGTTCGGGTCGTCGGTCGCGACGATGCCGGCCAGCGTGCTGAACGCACAATCGTCGAGCTCCATGACGACGCCCTTCAGGGCATCCAGGGCCTGGGGTATCTCGAGCAGCTGCAGGATCACGGGCTGGTCCTTGCCGAGCATCTGCCCGGAGGCAATGCGAAAAGCGAGTTGATAACCGATCTGGCCGGCAGCCCCGGTGATCGTTACGCGAACGGGTGATTTCATGATGCGATTCCCTGTAAGCCGGTCTGAATGGATGCTGCCGTCCCCCGGTCAGTCTGCAGCACGACTTTGCAATCTCCGGGGTCGGCGATTCTAGCATCGCCCTCCGGCAGGGACATCGGGAAGAACCGAAATCAGCGGATCATCGGGGGCGGAAACGCCTCCGCCAGCCGCTCTCGTTCGAGGCGCGCAGCCTCGTGCAAGCCCTGGCGTTCGAGTTCGAGTATGCACTCGAGCCAGGTATTCGGGTCAGCGGTCTGCGATTCGTCGCAATAGAGTTCCGTTGCGAGTTCCTGCGCACTGGCAGGGGCCGGCGCGCTGCGCAGCAACGAGGCGGGCACTTCGTCCTTGACCACGGGCTCAAGCATCCGCAGCTCCCGAACCTGGTTCGATAACTCGTCTTCGTCCGATCGCTCCCGCAGGTCCCCGGACCGACCGCGGGACGGTTTCTGCGCGGGCTGCACTGCCGCCGGTTCCGCAGTTTGCCGGCCGGCTTCTTCCAGGCGCTTGGTCTCGGCGGCAGGCACTGCGACCGGGGTTTCGATCGTCCCCGGCGTGATGCTGTCGAGTCCGCCGACCTCCCCATCCTGCAGCAGCGAAATCTCGACGACGATCGCGAGGCACACCCCGATCGTGGCGACCCAGGCGGCCGGCCGCAGCCAGGCGATGGCCTTGTTCCAGCGAGGCCTGGCAGCGCCCCGTGCGGCATTGAGTATGATGTGGTCGAGATGCTCGGGCGAGCGCTCGTCGGCCAGCTCCCGATAGGCCGCGGAAACGCGCGGGTCGCCCGGGTCGTCGGTTTTGATGGGCTTGTCGCTCATGGTGCCTCCGGGGATTCGTCGAGGGCCGCGCGTAACTTTCGAACCGCATAGCGCAACCGGCTCTTGGCCGTTTCCCGCTTGCAGTCCGTGACCGCAGCGATCTCGTCGAGGCTGAGCCCCGCCTCCTCGTATAACAGGAATACGTCGCGCTGCTCGTCCGGCAGGGACTTCAGTGCGCAGTCCATCCGGCGTCGCGCGAGGCTTTTCTCGACCAGGGCCTCCGGGCAGTCTGCGCCGTCCGGCTGCGTATCCGGCTCGACATCCGCCGTATCGCCGTGGCGCTTGTTACGGCGTACGTGATCGATAAAGCAGTTGTGAGCCACGTGGTAGAGAAAGGTCGTGAACTTCGCGGTGGGCCGGTAGCTGTCACGCGCCTTGATGATCTTGCCCCAAACCTCCTGGAAGACGTCCTCCGCGGCCGCCCGCTGGTGGCAGCGCCTGAGCAGGTAGCGAAACAGCGGGTCCTTGTGGCGCCGGTACAGCGTCTCGAAGGCCGCCACATCGCCATCGCGGTAACGCAACATGAGTGCGCTGTCTTCGGGCCTGTGCTCCATGCGCGGAGCATAGGCGAGGCCCGCCGATTGGGAAAGCGCGCGTGGCGTAAGCTGCAGCAACCGGGAACAGACGTTCATTGCCGTCCCCGGGGCGGGTGGATGTCACAAGTCATTGTTTTTCTGAGTCTAAAGCCAGTATCCGGCTATATAAACGGCGTCGCTGTGCTGCCGGGGTTAGTTTTTTCGGCCAAAAAGCTTGCAAATCGTCTAAATAGTGTTATAGTTGACTATAACACTAGTTCAGTAAAAGCTGCTGACGGAGAAAGACAGTGAGACAACGTATAGCCCAGTACCTGAACGAAATCGTGAGCATCGCGGTCATGTTACTGATGGCGATCGCCTTGATCGCCGGCCAGGCGGCTCCCGTGTCGATTGGCGCTGACGACGGTGCCAACCGGATCCCGTATCAGTCCGTTCGCGCGACCGGCGACGAATAGTGCAGTGATTTTTTCAGAAGGTTCATTTTCCGTCACCATGGCGAGTAAAGTAGCGACGGAGTCCTTGCGCCGGCCTGCAGCTGCAGGCCGGCGCTCTTTTTGTTGCGAGCCGATGCGCGCTTTGATCACGCCTCATGATGGCGAATAGCGAGAGATCGATGGATCCCAAGTGGAGTGAAGACTTACCGATTTATCGTCAGCTGCGCGATCGAGTCGTCGAGATGATCCTGGAGGATGTACTCGGCGACGGCGATGCTCTGCCATCGGTTCGCAACGTTGCTGCGGAATACCGGCTCAATCCTCTCACCGTGCTCAAGGGTTACCAGGAACTCGTCGATGAAGGTCTCGTCGAGAAGAAACGCGGGCGCGGCATGTTCGTTACTGACGGCGCGCGCAAGCGCCTGTTGAAGGACGAGCGCCGGCGTTTCGTCGAAAAAGAATGGCCGAAAGTGCTCGAATCGATTGATCGGCTCGGGCTCGACGCGGCAGAGCTCCTGTCCAGTTCGAAAGAATCCGGTGAAGAAGGGAGCAACGATGACTAGCCTCGTAACTGCTCGCGGAGTGTCAAAGCGTTTCGGCAAGGTTCGCGCCGTCGATAACGTCAGCTTCGACATCGAAAAAGGCAGGATCATGGGTCTGATTGGCCCGAATGGAGCGGGCAAGACAACTTTGCTCAAGGCCGTTCTTGGACTTACCGATTGCGAGGGCGATCTCTCCGTGCTCGGTCTGGATCCCTTCAGGCAGCGCAAGGAACTCATGCAGAACATCTGTTTCATCGCGGACGTCGCGGTTCTGCCACGCTGGATACGAGTGTCGCAGTTGCTCGACTTCGTTGAATCCACGCATCCCAATTTTTCGCGTGAGAAAGCCGAAGCACTGCTTGCCAAGACCAAGGTGCACACACGGCGGGATTCGAGGGTCCGCGAACTTTCGAAAGGTATGGTTACGCAGCTGCATCTTGCGATCATCGCCGCTATCGATGCCCGGCTGCTGGTGCTCGATGAGCCGACGCTCGGCCTCGACATAATTTTTCGCAAGGAGTTTTACGCAAACCTGCTGTCGGACTACTTCGACGAGGAGCGCACCATCCTGGTTACGACACACCAGGTGGAGGAGATAGAGAACATCCTCACCGACATCATGTTCATTAACGAAGGTCGGATCATCCTGGATGCAACCATGGAATCCCTGGACGACGATTACGTGGAGCTTCTCACCGCCGGCGAGCAGGCGGACCGAGCTCGCAGCCTGGGTCCGATCGCGGAACGCGACATTTTCGGTAAAAAGGTGATGCTGTTCGAAAAACCGGATCGGCAGCGACTTGGGGCGCTGGGCGAGCTTCACACGCCATCGGTCGCCGATTTGTTCGTCGCCAAGGTCAAAGGAGCTGCAGCATGATCGGGCACCAACTGGCTTTGATAAGGCGCGAAATCTGGGAGCATCGCTCGATCTACGTGACACCTGTCGCGATTGCGGTGATCGTGTCTCTTGTTTCGCTCGCCGGGATGGTCACAGTCTCCGCCTTCGACAAGGAAGTCAACATGGCGCTGTTCGGGGCCTCGAACATCGCCGGAGATGCCGAGCGGCGCGCTGCCCTGACGGTCTTCTTTCTCGGCACATCGTGGGTGTTCCTGTTTGCGCTCGCAATCCTGATGACGTTTTATACGCTCGATTGCCTGTATGCCGAACGCAAGGACAAGAGCATCCTGTTCTGGCGTTCACTGCCGGTCACCGATGCGGAAACGGTGGTTTCGAAACTGCTCACTGCGATCGTCGTTTTGCCGCTGGTTACGGTCGGCGCGATCATCGTCACGCACCTCGTCAACCTGGTCATTACGACCGTCTGGGTCATGATCAGGGGCGGCAACGCGGCACACCTGATCTGGGGCTCGGTGCCACTGTTCGACAATTGGGCGGCCGCGTTGATCGTTACGCTTGCGAGCGCAATATGGTTGTCGCCATTTATCGGCTGGTTCCTGTTCGTGTCGGCATTTACCAAGCGTTCGCCACTGCTCATGGCATTCATGCCGCTTATCATCATCCCGATCATCGAGTGGATATTCTTCCGGTCCAAGCTGTTTGCCAGTGCCGTGTTCGGTCGTGGGGAGATGATTCCTCTGTTCCGGGAGATGGATTTCGAGCGTTTCTTCGACGAGGACCGCATGAAGGTCAACGAGGAGGTGGTCAGCCTGCTCGCCCATATCGACATCGGCCAGTTCCTGGTCAGCCCTTCGGTGTGGGCCGGCCTGGTGGTCTGCGGGCTGTTAGCAACCGCGGCGGTCTACGTACGCCGATACCGGGACGAGTCCTGATTACTCAGGCTGTGAGCTGATGCCGTACTTGCGCAGCTTGCCGCGGAACTGGTGATAGCTCAGGTTCAGTAATTCCGCTGCCATTGTCTGGTTGAAACGGGATTTCTCGAGCGCCGCCCGGAGGAACTCCTTTTCCGTCTCCTCGAGTCTTTCTTTCAGGCGCATCGGCAACAGGGGCGCCCGTTTCTGTCGGAGTGGCGAAGTCGATCCCGCAGGCTTCGTCGATGGCTGGAATGGCGTATCGAAGGGATCGAATGCGATGCGGGTGATGAGCTTGTTCGGATCGGGCTCGCGATAGACGGATCGCTCGATCGTGTTCTTGAGTTCGCGTACGTTACCCGGCCAGTCGTGCTGCAACAGGGAAGAAGACGCTCGCGCGCCGAAGCCCGCAAACAGTTCGCGTTTCAGTTCGCTCGCCATGTTTATCGCGAACGCGTACGCAAGCGGCAGAATATCTTCGAGGCGCTCGCGTAGCGGTGGTACGTTTATTACGTCGAAGGCGAGTCTGTCCAGGAGGTCCTGGCGGAAACTACCGTCCGCGGCCAGCTGTCGCAGATCCGCGTTCGTCGATCCGACGATCCTCACATCCACCTGCAGGGTCTCGCTGCCGCCGACCCGCTGTATCTCTCCGTATTCGATCGCCCTGAGGATCTTCTCCTGCATGCGCAAGGAGATCGTCGCGAGTTCATCGAGCACCAGGGTACCGCCGTCTGCCCGTTCGAAGTGCCCGACGTGGGTCCGGACGGCTCCCGTGAATGCTCCGGCTTCGTGACCGAACAGTTCGGACTCCAGGATGCTCTCGGTCAGCGCGGCACAATTGACCTTGACGACACTCGATTCCCAACGATCAGACAGGAAGTGCAGCCGCGAAGCGATGAGCTCCTTGCCCGTGCCGCGCTCACCGACGACGAGCACGGGTTTCGACAGTGGCGCGGCCCGGGACACGTGCTCCAGCATCTCGAGGAAGACCGGCGCTTCGCCGATGATGGGTTGTACGGGACGCTCGGCAGCCATGTGCGAATTTAGCCATAAATGAGCGAAAATCGCTAATACCTAGCAGAAAAAACCAAACCAGCAAGCATCCGAAGCTATCGTTTCAGCGCGGTTTTTTTATTTAAAAACAGCGTATTATCAGGAATCAGGGCGCCTTGGCATGGATACTGCAGTTATACAGGTGACATTCACGCCATCAAGAGGACAAATCATGGGCATTTTCACGAGATTCAGCGACATCGTGAACTCCAATATCAACGCCATCCTGGACAAGGCGGAGGA
>JAACFE010000059.1 GCA_009937525.1 Gammaproteobacteria bacterium | reverse complement strand
CAACCAGCTGTTGACCAACGACGTCAAGACTAGCATTAAAAGTACTGATAGTTAAGTGAATATCCTCATCTTCGACCATGTCCGGCAGGCCGTCCGAGCACAACAGATAGATGTCGTCCGGAAGTACGTCGTACTCGTGTACCTCGACCTCGACGGTCGGCTCCACGCCGAGGGCGCGCGTCACGTAGTTCCGGTTGGTCGACCGCTGTGCTTCATCGTGGGAATAGAAGCCACGATCCACGAGTTCCTGCAGCAAGGAATGATCGAGCGTCAACTGCTCGAACTGATCGCCGCGCAACCGATAAGCTCTCGAATCGCCGACATGGGCGATGCTGACCTTGTTGTCGTAGAACATGCAGGCCACGATCGTCGTGCCCATGCCTTCACAATGCGTCTGGCTTTGTGCGGTCTGGAAAATAATCTTGTTGGCGCGGTATACGGCATCCCGCAAAACGATGGACTGGCGCATCATGCCGCTGTGCGGGTCGATGTCCTGGCGTTCTTCGCGGCTCGCACCCTCGGCGGCGAGGTCGGAGACAATCTGTACGGCGATTCCGCTCGCCACTTCGCCGGCGTTGTAGCCGCCCATACCGTCCGCCAGTACCATGAGTCCGATATCGGGATTGGATCCGACCGCGTCCTCATTATGGTCCCGCACCCTGCCGGTGTCCGTCACTTCGGCGAAATCGATTTTTCCACGCAGGCTCTTCAAGGTCGCTCTACTCAGGTCGATCGTTGCTACGAGTATCGGGCGCAGTTTCGTAAAGCGATTGCCATCTCGGCACCGCATGAAAAGCGATTTTCGGGACGTTTGGCCAGCGCCTTGGCAAGGACAGCATCGATACTCGGCGCGAGTCCGGCGCGTCTTCCTGCGATGCGGGCGGGATCTTCAGTAGTAATCTTCGTCATTAATGCCGCAATGTTGCCTGCTTTGAAAGGCACCTCGCCGATCAGAAGCTCGTATAGAGTAACACCAAGCGAAAACAAGTCCGAGTGACCCGTGAGTGTCTCGGCACCGAGCTGTTCCGGCGACATGTACATCGGAGTGCCGAGAACGATCCCGGTCTTCGTGCGATTGTTGTCCGTGATCCGGGCGACGCCGAAGTCACTTATCTTCAGCGAACCTTCCTTCGAGTTATAGAGCAGGTTGGCAGGCTTGATATCGCGATGTATCACACCCTGATTGTGGGCGTAGTCCAGGGCCTCCGCAGTACTCGCCGCCAGTTCCAGCGCACGCTTGGGTGCGAGCAGGCGCTTCGCGTCCGTGAAGTCTCTGAGCGGAATGCCGGGCACATACTCCATCGCGATATAGGCAAGCCCCTTGTCCTCGCCTGCGTCGAATACGGTGATAATGTTGGGATGCGTCAGGCGGCCTGCCGATTCGGCCTCGCGAAAGAATCGAACACGCGCCTCTTTCAGTTCTTCGTCTTCGAATTCCTTCTCGATCGGGATCGCCTTGACGGCTACGGCGCGATTGATCCGAGGGTCCTTGGCCAGGTACACCGCACCCATGGCACCGCGGCCGATGCGGCGTTCGATCACGTATCGGCCCAGTCGCTTGGGCATCCCTGCGACGCCGCCGTTCTTCTTCTGTTTCAACTCACGGGCGCCTTGCGTGCGCTTCATCCAGTCGAGTACCGCCTCGGCGCGCTCCGGCTTCGCTTGCTCCTCGAAAGCGATCGAAAGCTTGTACATGACGGTAGCCAGCGTGTCCGAGGGCGAGCAGCGCCTGAATTCCGCGAACGCCGGCTCGAGCCGGCCAGCTGCAAGGAAGTCCGAGCCGCGCTTGAACGCGTCCTGCGTCGCTTTCCTGGGGTTTCCGACCAGCCAGAGGCTGAGGAGGCTGACGCCGATGAAAATCAATGCGGCGCGGCCGATGTCCAGGCGTACGCGCAGAACATAGAGCAGCAACATTTCCAGGAGCAAGAGGCCGGCGACGGTGGCGACGCAGATGACGCCGATAGTGCGGCGATCGCGCTCCGGCAGGAAGAGCACTGCGAGGATAGCGAGCAACGCCGGTGCCAGCATTTGCAGGGCGCTGATCCAGCCCGGAACCAATATGCCCCGATCCGTTTCCAGGTCCGAGATCAGCGCGGCCGTGAGTTCCGAGTGCGTGACGAACTGCCCGGATGGCAACACCGCGGACGCACCAATCAGTGCAGGTTCGTGATCGACGAATATGGTCGCACCATTCAGGCGTGTACTTGCGAAATCCCCGAACAGGATTTCGTCGAGAGGTACCCTGGGCAGTTCCTCGTAATTCGAAAGATAGAGCGTATCGTCGGATACCGACATGCGCTGGCTCGGAGGGAGGTCTTTGTTATCCAGCGCGACGGCGAGGGGCAGTGATGGCGACATTACGGCCCCTTCGAGCTGCCACAGGCCCGCACGCCGCAATACACCGTCATCATCGGGCCGGAATTCCATGAAGCCGGTATGCGGCGTCATCTCCGCCAGGCGGTGCGTGTTCGGAACGAAGACCGGTACCGGTCCGCTCAAAGCGGCAGACCAGCCCGGCAGACCCTCGTCCTCGCCCAGTTCCGGTGGATGCGGCAGGATGATGCGGCCCGCCTGGCTGCGGGTGAGCACCGAGAGCACCCGGCCGTATTTCGCCATGATCTCATCGTGGCTCGAGCGTGAGGGGTCTATGCTGATGATGATCGCGTTGCCGAGCGGCTTGTTCGGGAGGCCCGACGACAGGGTGTCGTAGAGAAACCGGTCCGCGGTAAGGAACCAGGGCGCGAGCGGCCCGTACACGAGCAATAGCAATACGCTGGCAAAGCTCAATGCGATCAGTCTATTTCTTTTCTGGTTCGTGCCGATATACACGTTTGTCAGGTCCCTGTTTCAGGACGAAAAGTATAGAAAATCGCCGCCGCCTTTAATGAGAAAGGGTTGGCATTTTTTTGTCATAACCGACTGATTTACGGTGCTATCATCGGCCCCGTCGCCGGATCAGCACGGCGCCCGGCTTGACCGCAGATCATAAGATTAAAAGTTACATAAAAACAATAATATAGAATCTTTTTCTCGAAATATTATTAGGATCGCGCGAGCAACACGGAACGCATTGCGCCAGCAGGAGCACTATGCCGAAGCCAAAGACAGCCTACGTATGCGCCGACTGCGGTGCCCACAGCGTGAAATGGGCCGGTCAGTGCCCCGACTGCGGCGCGTGGAATACGCTTTCGGAAGTGCGGATCGCGGCCGCCGCCAGCGGCGGTATCGAGGCAACCACGCTGGATGGTTTGCAGCCGGACCTGGAAGACCGGTACTCAACCGGTTTTGCGGAGTTCGATCGCGTACTTGGTGGCGGACTCGTGCCCGGCGCCGTCGTGCTGCTTGGCGGCGATCCCGGCGTTGGCAAGTCGACCTTGCTGCAGCAGGTCAGCGGCCAGCTGCAGGACGATGTGCCGTTACTGTATGCGACCGGCGAGGAGTCGCTGCGCCAGGTGAGCCAGCGGGCGCGCCGACTCGGGATCGAGGGCACGAATCTCAAGGTACTGGCAGACACGGTCCTCGAGAACGTGCTTGGCGAAGCAAGGCGCAACGCATCGCGCATCCTGATCATCGACTCCATTCAGACCATGACGGCTGCGGAACTGGCATCTGCGCCAGGATCGGTTGCGCAATTGCGTGAGTGCGTCGGCAGGATCGTCCAGTTTGCCAAGCGGAACGACGTGTCGGTCTTCGTCATCGGGCACGTAACCAAGGAGGGCGCAATCGCCGGGCCGAGAGTCGTGGAACACATGGTCGACACGGTGATGTATTTCGAAAACGATCCGGCGAGCCGTTACACGATGATCCGCGCCGTGAAGAACCGCTTCGGTGCGACCGGCGAAATGGGCGTATTCGCGATGACGCGAAGCGGTTTTCGCGAGGTCCGCAATCCCTCGGCGATCTTCCTGTCGAGAGAGACACTGACTGAACCGGGCAGCGTGGTTTCGGTTACCTGGGAGGGCAGCCGGGCGCTCCTCGCAGAAATGCAGGCGCTGGTTGCCGATAGCGGCGGCGGCTACGCGAAGCGGGTCGCACAGGGCGTCGAACAAAGCCGCCTGGCACTGTTGCTTGCCGTACTGCAGCGCCATGGCGACGTGCAGCTCGGTGCCGAGGATGTGTTCGTCAACGTCGTTGGGGGGCTGAAGATCGCGGAAACCGCCGTGGACCTGCCGACTCTGTTGTCGGTGGTGTCGAGCTTTCGTGACCGGCCGTGCAGGGAAGGGCTGGTGAGCTTCGGAGAAATCGGGCTTGCCGGTGAGGTGCGTCCGGTACGCTACGGTGAGGAGCGTATCGCTGCCGCCGCAAAGCAGGGTTTCAGCTGCGCGATCGTGCCGCGCGCGAACATGCCGAGAAAGATGCCGGACGGAATCGAGATCATTCCGGTCGCTCGTATCCGCGAGGCGGTGGACGCGGCTTTCTAGCTCTCCGTTGTCGCTATCCGTGGGCCGATTCTCACCGTGCGGACCCGATTCTCGTCGGATGCCACGATCTCCAGGGGATAGCCGTTGATCGCGAGGCAGGTCGACGGTTTCGGGATGGTTTCCAGTAATTCGAGGATCAGCCCGTTCAGCGTCTTCGGACCGTCGGTCGGGAGCTCCCAGCCCTGGGCCCGGTTGAGTTCGCGGATGTTGGCTGTACCGCTCACCAGGAACGAATCGGGGCCCTCTCGCACGACGTCCTCGATCTGGTCAGCCGGATCGGTCGTAAACTCGCCTACGATTTCCTCGAGTATGTCCTCGAGAGTCACGATGCCCTGAATGTCACCGTATTCGTCGACGACCAACGCCACGCGTTCACGTCGGCGCTGGAACTGGACGAGCTGCTTGCTCAACGGCGTCCCCTCCGGTACGAAGTACGGTTCGTCGAGCAAGGTCCGGATCGACGTCTTGTCGAACGATTGCGGTGCAAGATTCGCCAGCCGACGCAGGTGCAGGATGCCCACCACGTTATCCACGTCGTCCTCGTATACGGGCAGCCGCGTGTGTTCGCTCTTGCTGATGATCTCCTCGATCTCATCGATCTCGTCATCGAGGTCGATGCCGATGATCTCGTTGTGCGGCACCATGACGTCGTCGACGGTAACTTTTTCCAGGTCGAGGATGCTGATCAGCATCTGCTGATAGCGGCTCGAGATGCGGCCGCCCGCCTCGTGCACCACGGTACGCAATTCTTCCCTGGTGAGGGGCTGCAGTTCGGTGTCCCCGCTGCGGACTCCCAGGAGGAACAGCACACCATTCGAAGCGACGTTGGTAAGCCACACGATCGGATACGTGATCTTGAGCAGCGGGTAATAGATCATGGCGGCTGGAAAAGCGAGTCGCTCAGGATGCAGCGCAGCGAGCGTCTTGGGTGCGGCCTCCGAAAAGATCAGCACGACGAGCGTCAGGATCAATGTGCCGAGAGCGACCGCCGGCTCACCGCCCATTTCGAAAGCGATGATGGCAACCAGTGACGCCGCGGAGAAGTTTACGAGGTTGTTTCCCAGCAGAATCAGCCCGATCAGCCGATCGGGGCGTTGTAGCAACAGGTCTGCGAGCCGGGCACCTCGGTGCCCCTGCCTTGCCTTGTGGCGCAGCTGGTAGCGATTGAGGCTCACGAGAGCCGTTTCCGAGCCGGAGAAGAAGGCGGAAAGTAAGAGTAGTGCGATCAGTAGCCCAAACAGGGCTGCTAGTGGAACGTCATCGCCCAAAGGACGAGTACCTCGAATTATGTCCGATTAACTCAGTTCAGCAGTCGCCCGCCTGCCTGTCAAGGAACCAGGCCAACACCCCTGCTAACCCCAGCTGCGATGCAGGATCACTTCGAGAATGTAGCGACTGCCGAAGTACGCCAGGCAGAGCAGGATGAAGCCGGCGAGGTAGAGATAGATCGCTCGCTTGCCGCGCCAGCCAGCGAAATGCCGCCCTGCCAGCAAGATGCCGAATACCAGCAGCGCGATCAGAGACAGAACCGTCTTGTGAACAAGGTGCTGAGCGAACAGATTGTCGACAAACGTGATACCGAGCGCAATCGACATCGCGAGCACCGCGATACCGGCGGAAGCGACTCCGTACAGCACACGTTCGGTCTTCTCGAGGGGAGCAAAGAGCTGATTGACGGTTGACAGCTTGGCTGCGCGCAGACGGTGATCCTGGATCAGGGCATAGATTGCGACGATGGCTCCCGCGGCCAGCAGACCGTAAGCGAACATCGCGGTGAAGACATGTGTCTGCAGCTGCCAGCTCAGCCCGCTGCCGGTCACCTCGACGGCGCCGGTCTGCGTCGCCAGCGCGGTAGGCGCGGCGAGAACGATCAGCCCTGCGGCAACACCCCGCAGGTCCGCGTCGATTGCTGCGAGCGTTCCTATGATGGCAAGCTGCAGCCCGATCAGCGATACGGAGGACAGCAGCGACACGTTGATGCTGCCACCACGCGTCAAGGTTTCGAACAGCCCCGAGCCATGGATAGCAATCGCGGTGACGGCAAGCAGGAATGCCCCCGTGCGCAGCGCGCCGGCGTACCCGGATTCGTGACGCAGTCGGCTGCCTGCAAAGCCCGCGGCAGCCACCAGATACAGAAATGGAAGTGTGATTTGAAACACAGAAACCCGTCGGTCGATAACCTACCGTTTCTTGAGATGCATCATCCCACATGGTGGCGGGCAATAGAACCCTCGACGTTATGCGTATTCGGATACTTGGTTGCAGCGGCGGCATCGGTGCCGGGGCACGGACCTCGGCCATGCTCGTGGACGACGATGTCCTGATCGACGCCGGGACCGGCATCGGCGATCTTGCGCTCGCCGAATTGCAGCCGATACGGCACGTCTTCCTGACCCACGCGCATCTCGACCACATCGCCGGCCTGCCGTTGCTCGTGGACACCGTTTTCGACGAAGGATTCGATACACCGGTGACGGTGTATGCCCGGAGCGAGACCCTTCGCGCGATCCGGGACCACCTGTTCAACGACGTCATCTGGCCGGATTTTGCGAGACTGCCGACCGCGGAACACCCCATGCTCCGCTACCACGTATGCAGCCCCGGCGACACCGTCACGATCGGCAATCGCGAGTTCTATGCCGTCGACGTCATGCACAGCGTTCCGTCCCTCGGCTTTACGGTGCAAAATTCAGGCGGCGTATTCGCGGTCAGCGGCGACACCAAGACGAATGAAACCCTCTGGCCGGTGCTGAATGCCTGCGACGATCTCAAGGTTCTCGTCATCGAGGTATCGTTCCCCGACGAGATGGAAAAACTGGCGGCGGATGCCGGCCACTACTGCCCGCGGACGCTCACGCGCGATCTCGAGCAGCTGAAACACGATCCGGAGATCTGGCTGACAGGCATGAAGCCGGGTGAAGAGGCGCGCATCCTCAAGCAGGTCGTCGCCGCCGCTCCCGACAAGAACATCCAGATGCTCTCCCGCGGCACTGTCCTGACCATCTAAGTCGCTCGAACAACGGTTCGGATTGGCGAGCCGCTCCGATTCATTTTTCTCGTCGTTACCTCCTCGAAAAAGAATCCTCGCGTCTCGCCACACGCCAGACAACGGTGCTTGCTCGAGGAAGTAAAGCGCAGCGAAGCGAGCCATGACGAGAGCAAGCACCGTTGTTTGCGCAGGTGCCGCGGGAGTGATCTGGTAGACTGCGCGCCATGTTTGAGAATCTGACAGGACGGTTGTCCGAGGCCGCGCGCAATATCAGCGGCAAGGGCCGCCTTACCGAGACCAATGTCAAGGACACGCTGCGGCAGGTGCGGCTCGCACTGCTTGAGGCCGACGTCGCGCTGCCCGTGGTCAAGACGTTCATCGATCGCATTCGCGAGCGAGCGGTAGGCGAAGAGGTCGCGCGGAGCCTCACGCCGGGCCAGGCGCTCGTCAAGATCATCCACAACGAACTCGTCGCGATACTCGGCGGCGGCCACGCACCCCTGAATCTGAAGGCGCAGCCGCCGGTGGTCATTCTACTTGCCGGCCTGCAGGGTGCCGGTAAGACGACGTCCGCGGCGAAGCTCGCCAAGCGGATCATGGAGAAGGAAAAGAAACGCGTCATGCTCGTCAGCGTCGACGTGCATCGTCCCGCCGCAATCCTGCAGCTGCAGACACTGGCGGGCGAGGTCGGTGCAATGCACTGCGACAGCGATCCCGGCGAAGCCCCGGTCGCCATCGTCGGGCGCGCGCTGGAGGAGGCGCGCCGATCCCATGCCGAGGTCCTTATCGTCGACACCGCAGGCCGGCTGCACATCGACAGCGGCATGATGGAGGAGGTCGCCGCGGTGCATGCGGCGGCGGCGCCACAGGAAACGCTGTTCGTCGTGGACAGCATGGCGGGTCAGGACGCGGTCAATGCGGCGACGGCGTTCAGCGAGGCGCTGCCGTTGACCGGCGTCGTGCTGACCAAGGCTGACGGCGACGCAAAAGGCGGCGTCGCACTCTCGGTTCGGGAAATCACCGGCCAGCCGATACGCTTCCTCGGTGTCGGCGAGAAGGTGGACGGTCTCGAGGCGTTCCACCCGGAGCGCATGGCCTCGCGCATCCTGGGCATGGGGGACGTGCTGTCACTCGTCGAGGAAATCGAAGACAAGGTCAGCAGGGAGAAGACCGAAAAGCTCGCGAAGAAGCTCAAGAAAGGCCGTGGTTTTGATCTTTCCGACCTGCGTGATCAGTTCGAGCAGATGATGAACATGGGCGGGCTGGGCGCGATGCTGGACAAGTTGCCGATTCCGGGCAACGTCAACGCTGCGGCGCTGCAGGACGGGATGGGCGAGCAGCAGATGCGCCGGCAGATCGCGATTATCAATTCCATGACGCCATCCGAGCGGCGTTTTCCGAAGACAATCAACGGCTCCCGCAAGAAGCGCATTGCGAAGGGCTGCGGCCTGCAGGTCCAGGACGTAAACCGGCTCTTGAAGCAGTTTACCCAGATGGAAAAAATGATGAAGAAGATGTCGCGCGGCGGCATGAAGAAAATGATGCGCGGCATGCCGCGCGGCGGCTTGCCGCCCGGGTTCGGCTGAGTTACTCCCAAGCTACCGTAAATCTTCGGGTTTTCGCCCGGAAAATCCGCCAAATAAGACCCCGAAAACGCTTCACTTTTAGGCCGAAACCAGTACAATGCGCGCTTTACTCGGGTCAGCCCGAGATCAGGCGTGTCCGCCTCCTAAAGACTTTAACGGGATTGTAATGGTTAGTATTCGTCTTTCGCGCGCTGGCGCGAAAAAGCGTCCTTTTTATCACCTGGTGGTGACCGACAGCCGCAACCGTCGGGACGGCCGCTATATCGAGCGCGTCGGTTTCTTCAACCCGGTTGGCCGGGAGCACGAGGAGAACCTGCGCATCGACCTCGAGCGTGTGGATTACTGGATCGGCCAGGGCGCCAAGCCCTCGGAGCGGGTTGCCTCGCTGCTGAAGGCGCACCGCAAGGCCGCAGCCAGCGCCTGAACGCTCTGCCGGGCCGTCAACAGAGACGGACCGGCGAAGACAGTGTGACGGACGCCCTGACACAGCCGGTTATCCTGGGCCGCATCGACGGCCTTTTCGGTGTCAGGGGCTGGATAAAGGTGTACTCGTACACCGAGCCGCGGGAAGCGGTACTGGAATACAGGGACTGGTTGCTGAGCCGGGACGGAGAATGGCAGCCGGTCGAGCTTGCGGAAGGCAGGCGGCACGGCAAGGCGATCATCGCGCGCCTCGAGGGTATCGCGGACCGCGACGCCGCTGCGCGATTGCTGGGTTGCGACATCGGCGTCGATCGAGATGCGTTGCCGGAACCGGAGGATGGCCACTATTACTGGTCCGACCTCGAGGGTCTGACCGTCGTGCGCAAGGACGGCACCGAACTCGGCAAGGTGGCGTACCTCATGGCGACCGGCGCCAATGACGTGCTGGTCGTGGACGGTCCGGCCGAGCGGTTGATTCCGTTCGTGCCGGAGACAGTGATTCTTGACGTGGATCTCGCCGCTGGCGTCATCCGCGTCGACTGGGAGTGGGACTGACATCATGCAGATCGCCGTTGTCAGCCTGTTCCCGGAGATGGTCCGCACGGTGGCGGAGCATGGTGTGGTCGGTCGCGCAATGGAGCGGCAGCTTGCTGCGCTGCGGATCGAGGATCCGCGGGAATATGCGACGGATGCGCACCGCACCGTGGATGATCGGCCGTATGGCGGCGGTCCGGGCATGGTCCTCAAGTACCAGCCCGCGGCCGAGGCGATACGGGCGGCCCGCAGGGCGTTGCCCGCTCGCAGTCCGGTGGTCTACCTGTCGCCGTCCGGCCGGGTCTTCGACCAGGGCGAGGCGTCGCGCCTCTCGGCATTGCCGGGTATGATCCTGCTCGCCGGCCGCTACGAAGGAGTCGACGAGCGGCTCATCGAGGAGGAGGTGGACGAAGAGCTGTCGCTCGGCGACTACGTGTTGTCGGGCGGAGAGATAGCCGCAATGGCGGTTATCGACGCCGTCGTCCGCCTGCTGCCGGGTGTGCTCGGCGACGAGGATTCGGCGGTGCAGGATTCGTTTGTAGAGGGGTTGCTCGACTATCCCCACTACACGCGGCCCGAGGAGATCGAGGGTCGCAGGGTGCCGGCAGTATTGCTGTCCGGCGATCATGCGCGCATAGCGCGTTGGCGTTACAAGCAGGCTCTGGGTCGCAGCTTCCTGAGGCGTCCGGACCTGGTGAAAAAGTTGCAGTTGGGCCGCGAGCAGCAAAAATTGCTCGACGAGTTCCTGAAAGAACAGGGTAAAGTGACATGAGCAAGATTATCGAAGCGATCGAACAGGAACAGATGAACAAGGAATTCCCCGAGTTTTCTCCGGGGGATACCGTTGTCGTCCAGGTCAAGGTCAGGGAAGGCACTCGCGAGCGCCTGCAGGCGTTCGAAGGTATCGTGATCGCCAAACGCAATCGCGGCCTCAATTCCTCGTTCACGGTGCGCAAGATTTCGCACGGTGAAGGCGTCGAACGCGTGTTTCAGACCTACAGCCCCACCGTGGATTCGATCAAGGTCAAGCGCCGCGGCGATGTGCGTCGCGCCAAGCTGTATTACCTGCGCGGGCGCACCGGCAAGGCCGCACGTATCAAGGAAAAGATCTAGACGTTACCGCGCTGCGGGCGGCGGCGCGGTTTCAAATCTGTGGCCGATTCCACATAATTGGTGGATGCAGGTCGGTTAGCCTGAACCTATTCGCTTGGGCCGGGTCTTTCGTGGCATGAGATCGTTATTCCGAAGAACTCAGGGCGGCGCTCTGCTGCTCGTATTCGCCAGCGTGTCGTTGGGCGGCTGTGCCTCGATGATGACTTCTGCGGCGAACGGCCTCGCGGACAACCTGTCGAGCGCCATCCTCAACCAGGACGACCCGGAGACCGTTCGGGCCGGTGCGCCGTCGTATATGCTGCTGCTCGACAGCTTTCTCGAGGGTGACCCGGACAATCCCGACCTGTTGTCCGCGGCGGCAACGCTTTACGCATCTTACGGAGCAGTATTCGCGGACGATCCGGTCCGCGCATCCAGGCTCACTACCCGTGCCCGCAATTACGCTCAGGACGCCATCTGCGAGTCGTATGCGCCGTCCTGCGACTGGCCGGAGCACAGCTATGACGAGTTCGTGGCGACCCTGGACGGCTTGAGCGACAAGCATTCCGAGTATCTGTACACGTATGGATTCGCGACGCTTGCTTACCTGCGCGCGCACAGCGACGACTGGAATTCGCTTGCCGAGCTGCCACAGGTGGAGGCGCTCTTCCATCGCTACCTCGAGATCGCAGGCGATGACGTCGAAGGCACGGTCCACACCTACATGGGGATATTGCTGACCCTGCGGCCCCCCTCGCTGGGCGGCAAGCCCGAGGAGGCCCGTGAACACTTCGAGAAAGCGATCGCGATGTCGGACGGCAGGGACCTGAGTGCGAAAGTGGAATACGCGAAAGGTTACGCGAAGCTTCTCTACGAGCGTGAACTGCATGACCGCCTGCTTGCCGAAGTCATGGAGGCGAGCCCCTATGCCGACGGACTTACGCTGAGCAACGTGATGGCCAAGGAAGAAGCCGAACAGCTCATCGCCGAAGCGGACGACTATTTCTGATCGGAACCTGGACAGGTAGACGACTTATGAAACGAATTCTGATTATTTTGCTGGCACTCACTCTGGGCAGCGTGGCGAACGCGGCGACGCTGAAAATCGCGACGGTTACGCCCGAGGGCTCACAGTGGATGAAGGACATGCGTGAGAGCGCCAGGGAGATCAAGGAGCGCACCGATGGCCGCGTACAGATCAAATACTATGGCGGTGGCGTTATGGGCAACGACACGAAGGTGCTCGGCAAGATTCGCATCGGGGCGCTTCAGGGAGGAGCGTTCACGCCCGCAGCACTGGCCGATATCTATCCCGATCTGAACATTTACGGCATGCCGCTGGTCTTCGATTCCGAAGAAGAGGCGGCCTACGTGCGCGAGCGACTCGACAGCAAGCTGCAGGAGGGTCTCGAGGCGGCGGGCTTCGTCAATTTCGGCTTTGCCGCGGGCGGTTTCGCCATCGTCATGTCGAATACGCCCGTCAAGAGCCTCGACGATCTAAAGGGCAAGCGTGTGTGGGTGCCGGAAGGCGACAGCATCAGTTACGCTTCGATGGAGGCGCTGTCGCTGGCGCCCGTCACGCTGCCGCTGACAGACGTCCTGACCGGTCTCCAGACCGGCCTGATCGATATCGTCGCCATGTCGCCCATCGGCGCGCTGGTCTTGCAGTGGCACACGAAGATCAGGTACGTCACCGAGATCCCGCTCGTTTATACGGTAGGCTTCATGGCGATTGACAAGCGCGCATTCAAAAAGCTGAGCGAAGCGGATCAGCAGGTGGTTCGTGAGGTCATGAAAGCGACCTACGAGAATTTCGATCGCGTCAATCTCGAGGATAATCACGAGGCGCGGGATGCGCTGCTGAATACCGGCATAGAGAGCGTGCCGTTCGATGCCGAGGAAGTTGCGAGGTTGCGTGAACGACTCCTCGATTCCAACCGGCGCCTGGGCGCGGACGGCGCCTTCGACTTGGCGCTCTACGACGAGATGCTGGGCTACGTGGAGGAGTTCCGGGCAGCGGACAGCGAGGCGCTGGCCGAATCCCAGTGAGTCACGGCATCCTGTCCTTGCTGGCGCGCCTGGAGCGATTCGGGCGGCTGGCGGAGAACGCAGCGCTCGTCGTCTTGCTGGGATCGCTCGTGCTGCTTGCAGTCGGCCAGATAATCCTGAGAGAAGTGTTCGAGACCGGCTTTTTCAGGGCCGATGAATTGATCAAGTTGCTCGTCCTGTGGCTGGCCATGGTCGGTTCGGTGGCCGCTACGCGAGACAATCGGCATATCCGGATCGACGCGCTGTCGCATTTGCTGCCCGACAAGGTGGTGACCTCGATCCGCCTGTTCGTCGACGTGTTTGCCGCGATTGTCTGCGGCGTGGTCGCCTGGCAGGCCTGGCGATATCTGCAGCTGGAAATCGAATTCGAAGACACGGTGCTGATCGACGTCCCGGCGTGGATTGCGCATGTCGTCGTGCCGGGCGCGTTTGCCCTGATGAGCTATCGTTTCGCGATATCGGTCATCAGCGACATTTTCCGGACGGCAACGGGTAAGGACGGGCAGGTCGTCGCATGATCGTACTCACCGTAATCCTGGCGCTGCTGGCGATACTCGGAGCGCCACTTTTCGCGGTGATCGCGACGAGCGCCATGCTGGGATTTCACCGCGACGAAACCGACCTCATGAATATTGCGCTCGAGGTGCTGAGTATCGCCGATCTGCCGTTCCTGGCGGCGATTCCGCTATTCACGTTCGCCGGCTACCTGCTCAGCGAAAGCAACGCGCCCCGCCGTCTCGTCCGGCTGACGGATGCGCTGCTCGGCTGGATGCCGGGCGGTCTTGCGCTGGTATCGCTCGCCGCGTGCGCGTTTTTCACGGCGTTCACGGGCGCGTCCGGTGTCACGATCATTGCCCTCGGCGCCATCCTGTACCCGGCGCTGCAACAGGACGGCTACCCGGACAAGTTCAACCTGGGTCTCGTTACGTCATCGGGCAGCCTCGGGCTGCTGTTCGCGCCGTCGCTGCCGCTCATCCTGTACGGGGTGATTGCGGAAGTGTCGATCGACTACCTGTTTCTTGCCGGTATCCTGCCGGGGATGCTCATGCTCGTCATGCTGTCGGGCTGGAGCCTGTTCGTCAGCCGCAGCAGCCCGAAGGTGCTGCAGAAATTCTCGATACGCGAATTCGGTCGCGCGGTTCGTGAAACGGCCTGGGAGATTCCGTTGCCGCTCGTCGTCCTCGGAGGCATCTATTCGGGTTTCCTTGCGGTATCCGAAGCTGCTGCCATCACGGCGCTTTACGTGTTCGTTGTCGAGGTCCTAATACATCGGGAAATACGCCTGCCGGAGCTGCCGCGAATCATCCGTGAGTCCATGGTGCTCGTCGGAGGCATCCTTGCCATCCTCGGTGTGTCGCTTGCCTCGACCAATTACATGATCAGCGCCGGCGTTCCGCAGGAACTGCTGGCTTCTGTTTCGGGGCTGGTGTCCAGCCAGACCTCGTTCCTCATACTGCTGCTCGTATTCCTGCTGATCCTCGGCGCGCTGATCGACATCTTCTCGGCAATCGTGCTCGTCGTACCGCTGATTCTGCCGATCGCAGCCGCGTACAATGTCGACCCCGTGCATCTCGGCATCGTCTTTCTCGCGGCCATGCAGCTCGGCTACATGACACCCCCTGTCGGCCTGAACCTGTTCATTGCGAGCTACCGCTTCGAAAAGCCGATCATGCACGTCTATTCGGCCACCTTCCCGTTCCTCGTTATCCTGATGTTGTCGGTGCTGGTCATCACGTTCTTGCCGGGGTTGTCGCTATTGCTTGTGCCCGGGTAGGCGCGCTGGCCGGTCACGACGTAAACTGTGATTTGACGCGGCTCCTCGTCTATTCGCGTCAGGAGATCTGAATTCCATGAAGAAGAGAAATCTGCTGGTCAGGCTGTTGTCCGGGATCTGGAGTGGTATCGACAGTTTTCGCAAGCTGTTGCATCTGCTGTTGCTGCTCCTGCTGTTCGCAATATTCGTTGGCGCACTGTCGGGGACGACGTCCATGCTGCCGGATCGTGCGGCACTGTTGATCCAGCCTGTCGGGGTGATCGTCGAGGAACTGGAGGGTGATCCTTTCGATCGTGCGGTCGCCGAGCTGCTGGACGAATCGCAGCCACAAACGGTGCTGCAGGACATCATCGATGCACTCGATTACGCGAGCACGGACGAGCGCATTGCCGCGGTCCATATCGAGCTCAGCTCGCTGGGGGCGGCCGGCCTGCCCAAGCTGCAACGCATAGCCCGCGCTATCGAGGACTTCCGTGATTCCGGCAAGCCCGTTATTGCCAGCGCCGATTTCATGACGCAGCAGGCCTACTTCATCGCAGCGCATGCGGACGAGGTGTATCTCAATCCCGAAGGCGGCGTGCTGCTGCAGGGCTATGGACGATTCCGCAGCTATTTTCGGGACGCGATCGAGAAGCTCAAACTCGACTGGAACATATTCAAGGTTGGCACGTACAAGTCGGCGGTCGAGCCGTTCGAGCGCATGGATATGTCGGACGCAGACCGCGAGGCTTCACTCAACCTGATAGAGCAGCTGTGGGGGACATACCTGGAAGATGTTGCCGCGGCCAGGGGGATAAGCGTCGCGGAGATGGAAGAGTATACGAGCAGGTTCACAGACGTGGTTGCCGCGGCTGACGGGGATCTCGCGCAGGCGGCCAGGGACCACAATCTTGTCGACGAGCTGTTGACGCGCACCGAACTCCGCGAATTGCTCATCGGCTACGTCGGTACGGAGGAAGATTCCGACGTCAATTACAGCGCAATTGGAATGATGGACTATCTCGCACACGAAGACCTGCTCAACGGCGAGCTGGTGGCCGAAGAGAATATCGGCATCATCATAGCGTCCGGAACCATCCAGTCGGGTTCGCAGCCGCCCGGCGCAATCGGCGCCGATTCGACCGCGGCATTACTGCGGCGCGCCCGAGATGACGAGTCTGTCAAGGCGGTCGTCCTGCGCGTCGACAGTCCGGGTGGCAGCGCATTTGCCTCCGATGTAATCGCCAACGAGATCGCGGCCCTGCAGGACGCGGGGAAGCCGGTGGTGGCGTCGATGAGCAGCGTGGCAGCATCCGGCGGCTACTGGATTTCAGTGGGTGCGGATCGGATATTTGCCAATCCGATGACTATCACGGGATCGATCGGCATCTTCGGCATGATACCCACATACCAGCGCACCGCGGCGTACCTCGGCATCGCGAACGACGGTATCGGCTCGACGCCGTTGGCCGGTCAGTTACGACCGGATCGCGCGATGACGGATGACGCGAAGCGCCTGGTTCAACTCGTTATCGAGGAAGGCTACGACGACTTCATCAGCCGCGTTGCGACCTATCGCGGCATGGAGAAGGACGACGTGGATGTCGTCGGCCAGGGGCGTGTATGGACCGGTGCGGACGCGCTCCGCCACGGGCTGGTCGACGAGTTGGGCGGGCTCGAGGAGGCCATTGCCTTCGCGGCAGAGCTGGTCGACATTCCGGAAGGTGAGTACGGCCGCAAATCGATCAAGACGGAACTGTCACCGACCGAGCAGATGATCGTGGACATGCTCGGCACTGCGAAAAGCTTCGGACTGCAATTCAATTTCCTGCGACCGGAGCCGTCGTCGCTGCAGAGGCTTGCAGGCAGGCTCGAGCAGGCCCTGGCACCGCTGGCGGAATTCGACGACCCGAAAGGCGTCTACGCGCACTGTCTGTGCGCGCTCGAATAGTGCTAGTGCCGCGGGCTAGTTCCAGTGCAGGATGACCTTGCCTGACTGCCCCGACTCCATCAGCTGGAACGCCGGTTCGAACTCGTCGATGCCGAAATGATGCGTGATGACGGGTTCTATGTTCAGCCCGCTCTGCAGCATGCTCGACATCTTGTACCAGGTCTCGAACATCTCCCGGCCATAGATGCCTTTCAGGATCAGGCCCTTGAAGATCACCTGGTTCCAGTCGATCGCGGTATCGTTCGGGGGTATGCCCAGTAGCGCGACCTTGCCGCCGTGGTGCATCGTGCGCAGCAGATCGCGAAACGCGGTCGGGTTGCCCGACATCTCCATGCCGACGTCGAATCCCTCTTCCATGCCGAGGGCCTGCATGGTGTCGTCGATGGAATCCCGCGTGACGTTGAGCGCGGCGGACGCGCCCATCTTGCGTGCAAGATCCAGCCGATAGTCATTTACGTCCGTAATGACGATGTGGCGCGCGCCGGCGTAGCGCGCGATCGCGACGGCCATGATGCCGATCGGTCCCGCACCCGTGATCAGCACGTCCTCGCCGACCAGGTCGAACGACAAAGCCGTGTGAGTGGCGTTGCCGAACGGGTCCAGTATTGCCGCCATGTCGTCCGTTATGGCGTCGGGCAGTTTGAAGACATTGAAAGCGGGCACGGCGATGTATTCGGCGAAGGCGCCGGGTCGGTTTACACCGACGCCCTTCGTGTTCATGCACAGGTGGCGGCGGCCGGCGCGGCAATTCCTGCAGACGCCGCAGGTGATGTGGCCTTCGGCGGAAACACGATCACCCGGTTCGAATCCTCTGACCTCGATGCCGCACTCGACGATCGTGCCCGAAAATTCGTGGCCGACGGCCAGCGGGACCGGGATCGTGTGTTGCGCCCAGTCATCCCACTGGTAGATGTGGATGTCGGTGCCGCAGATCGCGCTGCGATTGACGCGGATCAGGACATCGTTGTGGCCGACCTCCGGTCGCGGGATGTCCTGCATCCAGATGCCGCGCTCGGGTTTTGCCTTGACCAGTGCTTTCATCAGTTGATCACTCCGAGTTCCCTGCCCACCGCCGTGAAGGCCTCGACCGCCTCGTCCAGGTGTTCCCGCGTGAGCCCGGCCGACATCTGCGTCCGGATGCGCGCCTGGCCCTTCGGCACGACCGGGAACGAAAATCCGATTACGTAGATGCCGCGCTCGAGCAAGCGGTCGGCCATCTCTGTCGCCAGTTTTGCGTCGCCGAGCATGACCGGAATGATGGGGTGTTCGCCCGGGATGAGGTCGAAACCCCGCTCCTCCATCTTGCTGCGGAAGTAGCGCGCGTTCTCGTGCAGCTGCCGGGCGAGGGAATTGTCCCGTTCGAGCAGATCGAGCACGGCGATCGATGACGCGGCGATGACCGGCGCGACGGAGTTCGAAAACAGGTAGGGGCGCGAACGCTGCCGGAGCCAGCCGACAATCTCCTTGCGCCCGGACGTGAACCCGCCGGACGCGCCGCCCAGGGCTTTGCCGAGGGTGCCGGTGATAATGTCGATGCGGCCCATGACGTCCCGGTACTCGTGGGTGCCGCGACCCGTCTCGCCCAGGAAGCCCGTGGCGTGGCAGTCGTCAATCATCGTGAGCGCATCGAACTCGTCGGCCAGCGCGCAGATCTCCTGCAGATTGGCAATCGTGCCGTCCATCGAGAATACGCCGTCGGTCACGACCAGCTTTGCATTGGCGTCGGTCGATTCGAGCTGGGTGCGCAGGTCCTGCATGTCGTCGTGTTGGTACCGGAGCCGTTGCGCTTTGCACAGGCGGATGCCGTCGATGATGCTGGCGTGATTCAGGGCATCGCTGATCACCGCGTCCTCGGGACCGAGTATGGTCTCGAACAGGCCGCCGTTGGCGTCGAAACACGAGGGATACAGGATCGTGTCCTC
>JAACFE010000058.1 GCA_009937525.1 Gammaproteobacteria bacterium | reverse complement strand
CGCCGCAATTGCAGCAGGCCATTCGCCTGTTGCAGCTGCCGGTTCTCGACCTGAACGCACAGATCCAGGATGCGCTCGAAGAGAACATCATGCTCGAGATGGAGGACCTGCCGGACGTTCCCAAGACGAGCGACGAGTCCACGGCCGAGATCGAGACGATCCGGGCCGAGGACCAATGGCAAACGCGCGCCGACCGGCGCATCCAGGACGGCGGCTGGAACGGCGAAGGCCGGCCGATCAGCGAATTTGCGGACGAATCCGGTGAGACACTTCGCGAGCACCTGCTGTGGCAACTGGAGATGGAGCAATTCTCTCCACGGGAAGCGATGATCGGCGAGGCTATCATCGATGCGATCAACGACGACGGCTACCTGACTATCGGACTCAACGAGATCGAGGAACTCCTCGAGCCGGAAACAGACGTGCGTCACGAGGAAATCGAGGCCGCGCTCGCCAAGGTCCAGCGGTTCGACCCGGCCGGAATTGGTGCACGTTCGTTGTCGGAATGCATTACGCTGCAATTGAGGCAGCTCGACCGGTCGACGCCCGGTCTCGAACTCGCCATGGACCTCGCCGACCGACACCTCGACCTCGTTGCAACGCGTGAATACGGCGAACTGCGTCGCAGCCTGCGGACCTCGGAGGAAACTCTCCACGACGCACTGGCCCTGATACGCGGCTGCAACCCCCGTCCCGGCCAGGCCGTCAGCCCCGCCGCTGCGGAGTACGTCATTCCTGATGTGTTCGTGCGCAAAGTGGACAATCGCTGGCAGGTCGAAATCAGTCCTACCGGCGTGCCCAAGCTTTCCGTCAATCAGCAGTACGCAAAATTGCTGCGCGGCAGCGGCGACCATCCGGTGCTGCGGACCCAGCTTCAGGAAGCGCGCTGGCTGATTCGCAGTCTCGAGATCCGAAACGAGACCCTGCTCAAGGTCGCGACCAGCATCGTCAAGCGACAGACGGAGTTCCTCGAGCAGGGCGACGAAGCGATGAAGCCGATGGTGCTTCGGGATATCGCAGACGAGATCGGCATGCATGAGTCAACGATCTCACGCGTCACGACCAACAAGTACATGCATACGCCGCGCGGTGTCTTCGAGTTCAAGTACTTCTTCTCGAGCCATCTCACCACCGCGGACGGAGAGGAACAGTCGTCGACATCGGTTCGCGCAAAGATCCGCAAGCTTATCGGCGCCGAGAACCCGGCAAAGCCATTGAGCGACAGCAAGATCGCCAGCCTGCTCGCGGACGAAGGTATAAAAGTTGCCAGGCGCACGGTCGCGAAGTACCGTGAGTCCATGAACATTGCATCATCGAGTGAGCGTCGCCAGCGGCCGGCGCGATAAGAACACAAGGAAGTGAGTTCGTAATTACAAGCAGGAGAAAACTATGCAATTGAATGTCTCGGGCCACCACGTCGAAGTCACCGAAGCAATGAGAGTTTACGTAGAGTCAAAGATTGAACGCCTCGAGCGACATTTCGACATAGTGTCCAACGTTCACTGTATTCTCACGGTGGAAAAGCTGCGACATAAGGCAGAGGCAAAGGTCAACGTGAACGGCGGCACCATCTACGCCGACAACACGGAAGAAGACATGTATGCCGCTATTGATGGCCTCGTAGACAAACTGGATCGACGTGTCAGAAAGCACAAGGAAAAACTCGTCGATCATCACGCCAGGGACGCCCATAAGAGGCGATTTTAAAAAAACGGCCGCGCCGCTTCGGCGGCGTGGCCTTATCGCAAGAACAATAAAAAGCCATGTTGCTGGAAGAAATCATCAATCCGGACGCAGTGCTCTGCAATGCCAACGCGCGCAGCAAGAAGCACTGTCTCGAAATCCTGAGTGAATTGCTGGTCCGGTCGCAAACCGATATTGGCGCGGACGACATATTCGCGAGCCTGATCGAACGTGAACGGCTCGGTTGCACCAGCCTGGAGGCGGGCGTTGCCTTCCCTCATTGCCGTGTCGAAGGGATCGACCGCTGCATTGCGGCGATGATAAAGCTGTCCGATCCGATAGACTTCGACGCGACTGACGGAGAGCCTGTCGATCTTGTCTTCGGATTGGTCGTGCCCAGGGAAGTAACCGACAGCCATCATGACGATATCACCATGATCACCGGCCTGCTGAGTGATGCCGAACTGAGAAGCAGGCTTCGTGAAGCGACCTCCAGCAGCGCTCTTTACGGCACGCTGATTGACGCAGGCAGCACCGCCGCCCCCGATCAATTACAAACCGTCCACGGGAATTGACAGTCCCTCGGCCAGCATGACTCCGACAATGCCCGACAGCATGCGCCTGATCATAGTAAGCGGCCTGTCCGGCTCGGGAAAAACCGTCGCGCTGCACGTGCTCGAAGACCTGGGTTACTACTGCATCGACAATCTTCCCGCGGGGTTGCTGAAATCGGTCGTGGAGGAAGTGTCTTCCGGCATGGGACAGATCGGCCGCGGGCTCGCGGTCGGCATCGACGCCCGCAATCGGCGTCCGGATCTCGAGTCGTTGCCGCGCCTGATCGATGAATTCCGACGACAGCAAATACAGACAGAAGTACTCTTCGTGCTTGCGGACGATGCCGTCTTGCTGAAACGCTACAGCGAGACGCGCCGGCGGCATCCACTTGCGGAGCATGGCGCGGAGTTGCGCGCTGCGATCGACGCGGAGCGGGAAATACTGTCGGAGGTCATCGACTCGGCCGACCTCATCATCGACACGTCACGCACCAGCGTGTACGACCTCGCCGACATTATCAGAAATCGTGTAAATGGTCGTGAACCTGCCTCGCTCTCGATTCTAATAGAGTCCTTCGGTTACAAACACGGTATTCCGGCCGACGCGGATTTCGTTTTCGACCTGAGGTGCCTGCCGAACCCATACTGGGACCTGACTTTGCGCCACCTCACGGGCCTGGACGAGCAGGTGATACGGTTCCTCGATGAGCAGGCGTCGGTAGCGGCGATGCATGCGGATATCCTGGCATTTCTGGAGCACTGGATCCCCGAGTACCAATCATCCAATCGGGCTTTTCTTACGGTAGCTATCGGCTGCACGGGCGGCCAGCACCGCTCCGTATACATGGCGGAAAAGCTCGCCGAGTCTCTGCGCGGCGTTCACGATCCCGTCAGCACGCGACACAAGGAGCTGTAACCTGCGCGTAGGGGGCATCGCCGGTCCGCACGCCGGTACGGAACGGTCGCCGCGCCGACACTACACCATTCCGGCGTGTACACGGGCGAGGTTCCCCGGCTGATTTCGGTTAAACTCCTGCCGTAATCGGCGCCCCATCCCGGGGCCAGCAGACCAGTCGGGGCAGGATCCATGGAAGCGAGAGAGCATACCCAGGGCAACCTGCAGCTGTTGCGCGAGAAGCTCGACAGCGGCCGAATGCGTTCCGCACGGCTGATGGTGCACAGCCTGCGCCCTGCCGAAATCGCGCGCCTCCTCGAATCTCTCCCGCTCCAGGAGCGCGCCCTGCTCTGGGAAATGGTCTCGGCCGAGGACGAGGGCGACGTTCTGGTCGAGCTGAGCGACGAAGTCCGCGACGGCCTCATTGAAGACATGCGGACCGAGGAACTCATCGCTGCAACCGCGGGGATGGATTTCGACGACCTGGCGGACCTCCTCGCCGATCTGCCGGAGGCGGTTACCCGGCAGGTGCTGCAGTCGCTGGACAAGGTCGACCACGATCGATTGCAGCAGGTACTCGCGTACGACGAGGACTGCGCCGGTGGTCTGATGAACATCGACATCGTGACCGTCCGTCCCGACGTGACGCTGGAGGTCGTGATGCGCTATCTGCGGGCCGTCGGCGAAATGCCCGACGGCACTGACCTGCTGTTCGTTGTCAATCGCGACAACGAATACGTCGGATCACTATTTCTGTCGCGACTTCTGACGCACGATTCCGACGCGCTGGTGTCCAGCATCATGTCCACGGACGTGCTGCCGATCCCCGCACACACGCCGTCGCAGCAGGTCGTGTGGGAGTTCGAGAATCGCGACCTGCTGTCGGCTCCGGTCGTCGACGACAATTATCGTGTCGTCGGCCGTATCACCGTCGATGACGTCGTCGATGTAATTCGCGAGGAAGCGGAACACTCGCTGATGAGCGCAGCCGGTCTCGATGAAGAGGACGACATGTTCGCGCCGGTCATCAAGAGTGCGTTGCGCCGCGCGCTCTGGCTGGGGATCAACCTGGGTACCGCTTTTCTCGCTGCTTCGGTGGTCGACCTGTTCCAGTCGACGATCGACAAGATCGTACTGCTCGCCGTCCTGATGCCCATCGTACCGAGCATGGGCGGCGTCGCCGGGACGCAGTCCCTGGTCATAATCACGCGCGCTATGGCGCTCGGCCAGGTAGACAGGACCAACGCCACGCGAATTCTGAAGAAGGAACTCGCGGTCGGCTTGTTGAACGGCCTCGGATGGTCGGTCGTCGTCGCCACGTTTACCTACCTGTGGTTCGGCGACTGGCGCATCGGCGGAGTCATTGCCGCAGCCATGATCATCAACCTGTTCATCGCCGCCCTCTCGGGTTTCGGTATCCCGCTGCTTCTCAAGCAGATGCGGATCGACCCGGCGCTTGCCGGCGGAGTCGTCCTGACGACAGTGACCGACGTCGTCGGCTACATGACCTTCCTCGGGCTGGGTGCCGCGCTGCTCCTCTAAGGTCCCGGCAACGCCTGTCCCCGGCGCTCGTCAGGCGTGCAGGATGTCGAGATCTTCCTCGACCCAGTGTGGCGCGAAGAGGCGAGGCACATCGCTTCCGCTGATGAATTTCTGCAGCTGGTCGCGCACGCGCATCGCATCCCGATAGCCGAGTTCTATCAATTCGCGCGTATATGCCCGTTCGAACATCAGGTAGCTTAGCAAGCGCCCCTCTCCGCGGCCGCGGCCACTGATACCCCAGAGCAGGGTGCGAAGCGCAAGCGGCAACGCCTCACGATGTTTGTGTGCCAGTAGCCGCAGATCTTCGCTCGGCACGATGACCATCGTGTCGATCGGGCGCATCAGCGACAGCTTGGGGCCACGATGGTCTGCCGGCACCGTATCGATCAGCTGATTGACGCTGTTCAGGCGTTCCAGGTCGGAATACAGGCCGTCCATGAACAGGGTATCCAGCGTATAGCCCGCGATCTCCGCGAAACTCGGGTATGACGCCGTTGTGTCGGGCTCGCCCGATTGGTCTGTGATCTCGTTACGGACACCGATCACAAGGATTCGGTCGGCTCCGAGACGGACCGCCGGGCTCAACGGCGTCGCCTGTCGCATCGCGCCGTCGCCGAAGTACTCGCTACCGATTCGAACCGGCGGAAAGATCATGGGTACCGCAATACTCGCCATCAGGTGATCGAGGTTGAGCCGGCTTCTTACACCGGCCCGGCGCGTGCGTGACCACTCGGCGTGACCGTCGGCCGCTTCGAAAAATGACGTCGACTTCGCCGAGTCGTATCCGGCAGCAGTTACGCTGACGGCGTCCAGCCAGCCCTTTTCGATAGCTTGCTCGATTCGCGGAAACCGCACATTGTTGCCAAGCAAGGCCCGCAGCGGCGAATTGTCGAGCAGGGACCTGGGCATGCGCACGAGGGTGCCGCCGGTCACGAATGCGCCGAGCCACTGCAGGCTGCTCTTCACCATCGCGAGGTTGTCGGTGCGATAGACGTGCTGGCATCGGAAGTTGCCCCAGACCCTTTCGAGTTCTGCGACGGCGACTCGGAAGCGGCGCGCCTTGGCTGCAAGCACCACGGAATTGATCGCCCCGGCAGAGGTTCCGCTGATGATGCCGAAGGGGTTGACGGTGCCGCGCGGTACGAGTTCGGCTATCGCCTTCAACACGCCCACCTGGAACGCGCCCCTTGCTCCGCCCCCGGGGAGCACAAGCGCAGTCTTTTTTCGATTCGCCGGTGAATTCATGCTGACCTTGCTAATCCCAACGACGTCGACACCTTGCGCACGTTTCGACGTGTCGTATCATAGTAACTTCTGTAAATCTAACGGATTGGACACGACCATGAATCGCTCTGCGTCCCGTTTTTTGTATTCGGCCATCGTCCTGGTCTTCGGCCAGGTGGCTTTCGCGGATGGCGGCGTCCGAATCGGCGCCCCTGCTCCGGAATTCGAACTGCCGGACCAGGAAGGGCAGCTGCACTCGCTCGAGGATTACCGGGACCAATGGGTCGTGCTGTATTTCTACCCCAAGGACGAGACGCCGGGCTGCACCACCGAAGCCTGCGAGTTTCGTGACAACATCTTTGCATTTCGCAAGCTGAATGCTCAGATTCTCGGTGTGAGCCTTGACGACGTCGAATCCCACAGGAAATTCGCCGAGAACCACGGCCTGCCGTTTCCCTTGCTGGCGGATACGGAAGGCACCACCGCCGACGCCTACGGCGTCAAGACGAAGATGATGGGATGGACGGTAGCCAAGCGACAGACATTCATCGTCGATCCGAACGGCAACATCGCGAAGCACTACGAGAAAGTCGACCCGGACGAGCACGCCGCCGAAGTGCTTGCCGATCTCGAGTCGTTGGGCGCGGGCGGCTAGTGCAGGGCCTTGATTCCGTCGTCGAGGCCCGAGATCGTCAGCGGAAACATGCGATCGTCCATGATCTCGCGCGTGAGTTTGATTGACGGCGTAAAATCCCAGCGTTCCCTGGGTTCCGGATTCAGCCAGATCGCTTTGTGATAGGTGTTCAGCAGGCGCTTGATCCACACGGCACCCGGCTCCTCGTTCCAGTGCTCGACGCTGCCGCCCGCATAGACGATTTCATACGGGCTCATCGTGGCATCGCCGATGAAGATCAACTTGTAGTCCGCGCCATACTTGTGCGTGATGTCGAGCGTGGGCACCCGCTCGGAATGACGTCTGCGATTGTCTTTCCAGAGCGATTCGTAGATGAAGTTGTGAAAGTAAAAATACTCCAGGTGCTTGAACTCGCTGCTGGCCGCAGAAAAAAGCTCCTCGCAGATGCGAACATGGTCGTCCATGGATCCGCCTATATCGAGGCACAGCAGCACCTTTACGGCGTTGTGCCTCTCCGGGACCATGCGAATGTCGAGCAATCCCGCATTGCGCGCCGTCTTGTCGATCGTATCCTCAAGGTCCAGCTGGTCGGCCGCCCCTTCCCGGGCGAATTTCCTGAGCCGCCGTAATGCCACTTTGATATTGCGGGTTCCGAGCTCGACAGAATCGTCGAGATTGCGGTATTCACGGCGATCCCAGACCTTAACGGCGCTGCGGTGGCGCGAGCCATGCTGACCGATGCGCACGCCTTCCGGGTTGTAGCCGTAAGCGCCGAACGGAGAGGTGCCCGCCGTCCCGATCCACTTGCTGCCGCCTTCGTGGCGCTCGTCCTGCTCCTCCAGTCGCTCGCGCAACGCTTTCATCAACTCTTCGAAACCGCCGAGCGCTTCGATCCTGGCACGCTCCTCTTCCGACAACAGCAGCTCCGCCTGTTTGAGAAGCCAGTCTTCGGGCAGTTCTTCGAACAGGTCGCCGAGGCTGTCCTCGACGCCCCTGAAATAGGCGGCAAAGATTCGATCGAAGCGGTCGAGCTGCGATTCATCCTTGACCAGAGTTGCGCGCGCAAGATAGTAGAAATCGTCGACACTCGTGCCGGCAACGCCGCGCTTCATTGCTTCGAGAAGCGTAAGTAGTTCCGTGATCGACGTATTCATGCCGCCTTCGCGGAGCATGTAAAAGAACGGAATCAGCATCGACTCTACTGGTGTCCGGCGCCGCGATCCAGGAATACCAGGCGCTCGAAGAGGTGCACGTCCTGCTCGTTCTTCAACAGAGCCCCGTACAGCGGCGGAATGGCCTTGCGCTTATCGTCGCTGCGCAGGACTTCGGGCGGAATGTCTTCCGCTACCAGCAACTTGATCCAGTCGAGCAATTCCGACGTCGACGGTTTCTTCTTCAGGCCGGGCACCTCGCGGACCTTGTAGAAGGCGTTGAGCGCCTCGCGGAGAAGGTTTTTCTTCAGATCCGGATAGTGTACGTCCACAATCCTCGCCATCGTGTCCTGGTCCGGGAATTTGATGTAGTGGAAGAAGCAGCGGCGCAGGAACGCATCGGGTAATTCTTTCTCGTTATTGCTCGTGATGACGATGATCGGCCGGTGCTTTGCCGCGACCAGCCGCTGTGTCTCGTAGACATAGAATTCCATCCGGTCGAGTTCGCGCAACAGATCGTTGGGAAACTCGATATCGGCTTTGTCGATCTCGTCGATGAGCAGCACCGGCTGGTCGTCTGACGCAAAGGCCTCCCAGATCTTGCCCTTCTGGATGTAATTGGCGATGTCGTGGACGCGCTCGTCCCCGAGCTGCGAATCCCTCAACCTCGCTACCGCATCGTATTCGTACAGACCCTGCTGCGCCTTGGTCGTCGACTTGATGTGCCATTCAAACAGCGGCTTGCCCAGCGCGTTCGCCACCTCGACCGCAAGCTGCGTCTTTCCGGTACCCGGTTCTCCCTTTACGAGGATGGGCCTTTCGAGCGTTACCGCCGCATTGACGGCCAGCATCAGGTCGTCGGTCGCGACGTAGGTGCTCGTACCTGTGAAGCGGGTATCAGTCATTTCGGTACCATTGGTCTCGGTGCGTACAGCAGACATCTTACCGCCTGGGCGGCCCGAGTGCAGGAGCCGGGGCGACCAGTGCCTCGCTTATGTCAATCCGCCGGTATCAGTTGCAGAGTATGCTGCGTTTCGCCCGGCAGGAAGGGGCTCGGCCGCCCGTGAACCCATTCCTCGTGTCCTTTGCGATAGAACTCCGACAGGGGGTGGCCGCTCTGACCCGTGGGCATGTGCATCAGGCCGTTTTCTTCGTCTCCTGGCGACACCGAGAAGCGTTGCGAGGCACCGAAAGCCGGGCCCTGCGCCTTCGGCAGGTCGACATCACCGTTCAGCGGCTCCGCAGGCATATCCAGCCAGTTCGAGAGTGCCGGCAGCGCCCGACTGAGCGGGTGACGGATCGATGCCGTATTGACTTCACCCCAGCTGCGCGCAGCCAGGCCGCCTTCGTAATGCCCTTCGAACCAGGCGATATTGGTGCGAACAGCATCGAGCAACAGATCGTCCCAGGACTCGTAGGCGCCCGGCAGCAGGTGTTGCGGCCGTTCCTGCAGCAGCTGCCACAGCGCGCCCTCGAACTGATTGCTCAGCAGGGGCTCGACGTCGCTGCCACTGGCGGCACGAACCGGCGCCGTGAGTGCGTGGATCACCTTCGACTGCACCTCCAGCCGAAACGCGCGCACCAGGCGGTAACCGACGGATTCCGGGACCGCCCTGGGTATCCAGCCGTCGACCAGCACGCGGTACTCGGCGAGCCGGGGGTCACCCGACACGCGGTCATCGGTAAGCACGCCGAGTATCACGTCGCGCCAGCGTGACAGGAACAAGGCGCGATCGTCGTACTGGATCGCCAGCATGTCGAGCGGCTCGAATTCGTTCGATGCCAGCAGGGAATCCCGAATCTGGCTGGCGCGGGCGCCAAGGTCGTAGCCGCCGTCCCCGATGGCCTGCAGCGCTTCGGCGTCGGCGACCCGCGCGTTGGCCGTCCAGATACGGCCGTTACCCGGATTGACCACCCGCGGATAGTCGGACGGGTGCAGCCAGCCGAGCCAGCCCTCCTCCCGGCTCCAGTCGGCCGGAACCATCGCATCGAAGCCGTTCCTGACGGGAATCTGTCCCGCGATGGTCCAGCCGATATTGCCACCGGCATCGCCGACGACAAAGTTCTGCGGCGGGATGCCCATCGTCACAGCAATAGCCAGCGCTTGGTCCACGTCGGTCGCTGTCTCCAGCGTAACCAGGTTAAGGTTCAGCGCCTCGGGACTGTGTGCCGTCCAGCTTACTGCTATGTCGCCGTCCGGGTAGTCGATCAGGTCGTCGACCGGGCCCCAGATCGTCTCGCGAATTTCGTAAACGACGGGCTCCGCGTCTTTGACGTGGATCGTTTCACGCCGGACCTCGAATTCACGGTCGCCTTCCGGCGTTCGGTAGCTCCCCGGGTTCGCGCCGGGACGCAACAGCACGGCATCCGCCCAGTCGCCGTAGCTGTTCGTGTAGCCCCAGGCTATGCGGCCATTGCTGCCCGCCGTTACGAACGGCGTTCCCGGCAGCGACACCCCGGTCACGTCTCTGGGTTCCTCACCCGTCACGATCAGCCGCGCCTGATACCAGATGTTCGGGACGTCGTGGCCGAGATGCATATCGTTCGACATCAGAGCGCGCCCGCTGCCGGTCAGGGCGCCATCGACAACCCAGTTGTTGCTGCCGTTCAGATACGGTTTGCCGGTCTCGCCCGCCGCCGGCGGTTTATCGGTGACGTCACGAACGGAGAACACGCTCGCGGGCGGCGCGGGCGGCTGCCGTCGCGGCGTTCCCATGATGGGGGCATCCCACCGCGTGCCCTGCGGATACAACCAGGAGAATACTTCTTCCGGAAGCGCGCGCTGCGCAAAGCCGCGACGCACGTCCTTGCTGGCGCGCGAATCATTGAGCTGCATGAACATCGCATAGACGACGAGCACGGAGTCTTCCGCCCGCCACGGTTGCGGCTCTGCACCGAGCAGGAAATGTTCGAACGGGCGCGCGCCCAGGCTACCCAGGCCTGCATTAACGCCAGCCGCATAGTTTTCCAGAATCGCGACGTCTGCGGCGGGCGACGCCGCCAGAACAGCGCCCGCGCGGTCCCTGAATCGATGGAAGCGGTAGCGCTTGTCGACGTCGATCGCAATCTCCCCGAACAGCTCCGACAGCTCGCCGGCCGCCTGCCGCCTGATCAGGTCCATCTGGAAGAAACGGTCCTGTCCGTGCGCAAACCCCGTTGCATAGGCAAGGTCGCGACGCGTGAGCGCCGAGACCGTCGCTATGCCGGCATTGTCGCGTTCGATCGTCGCACGGTTGGCGAGACCCGGCGCCGCCACCTCGCCATCGAGTTGCGGCAGGCTCGCGCGCAATGTCAGCCAGATCGCGAGCGCCGTCGCAACCAGGATGACGAGCGCTGCGGCTCCGGTTCGAATCACCCAGCGCATCACCTTCTTCAGCCCGCCTCCGTCACCTGCACGACGGTCATCGAATTCGTGCCTCCCGAAACGCCTTCCACGTCACCTTTGGTCACGATCACGTAGTCGCCGGCACGCGCCAGTTTGCGCAACAGCAGCGTATCGAAAACGCGCCGGTAGGGTTCGAGCTCGGACTGGTCGGCACCGAAGTGAACCGGGATCACGCCTCTGTAAATCGTCACGCGGCGACTGGTAGCCGCGTGCGGCGTAAGGGCATAGATCGGAATATCGGACCGGATCCGCGACATCCAGCGGGCAGTCGAGCCCGACTCGGTCAACGCGATGATGGCCGTTACCTTGAGGTGATTTGCCGTATACATGACGGCCATGGCGATCGCCTCGTCGACGCGTTCGAAGTAGTCGCCGATCCGGTGACGCGTAAGCCCTTCCGGTAACGGGTACTTTTCAGCGCCCTTGCAAACCTCGGCCATGGCACGAACCGCCTTGACGGGGTAACGGCCCACCGCCGTCTCACCCGACAGCATCACTGCGTCCGTGCCGTCCATGACAGCATTCGATACGTCTGATACTTCCGCACGCGTCGGGATCGGGTTCTGGATCATCGACTCCATCATCTGTGTCGCCGTGATTACGATCTTGCTGGCCTTGCGGGTCTTGCGAATGAGCTTCTTCTGTATGCCGGTCAGCTCCGCGTACCCCATCTCGACGCCCAGGTCGCCGCGGGCGACCATCACGATATCGGCCGCGTCGATGATCGAATCGATTTCCTCGATAGCCTCGACACGCTCGATTTTTGCGACGATCAGGCCTTTGCCGCCGGCCTCCTCGAACAGGCGGCGTGCTTCCCGCACATCATTTCCGTCGCGAACGAAAGACACCGCGAGGAAATCCATTTCGAGTTCGGCTGCAAGCTTGATGTTTTCCCGGTCGACGTCTGTCAGCGCCGGCGCGGAAAGTCCGCCGCCTTTCTTGTTGATGCCCTTGTGGTTGGACAGGATTCCGCCATTGACGACGGTGGTCTGCACGCGAGTTCCTTCTATACGATCGACATGCAGGGAAATCATGCCATCGTTCAGCAACAGGGTATCGCCAGGCTCGACATCCTCGTGCAGCGTATCGAGGGCGACGCCCACGCCCTCCTCCGTGCCGTCCTCCAATCCCAGCGAGCTGTCGAGAAAGAACGAGGCACCGTCTGTCAGCTCCACCGCCCGGTCCCGGAAGCGCTGCACGCGGATCTTCGGTCCCTGCAGATCGCCCAGCAGACCGACGTCGCGCTGGCACTTTTCGGCTGCCGCGCGAAGCTCCTGCGCGCGGCGCCGGTGGTCCGCCGCATCGCCATGCGAGAAGTTCAGGCGCGCAACATCGAGCCCTGCATCGATCATCTTGCGCAGCGTTTTCTTGTGGTCGGTCGCCGGTCCCAGCGTCGCCACGATCTTCGTCCGTCTATGCATGGCGGCGATTATTGCACACTGATGTATTGGTCGTACCAGGGATAGATAGCGGGTCCGCTTCCTGTAACATTGCAGAGTTATCCTCCATCGCTTCCGCAAGCGCTACTCATTCAATGATCAACCGACGCCGATTCCTGAAATGCATTGCAATGGCCGCCGCGAGCCCGCCGCTTGCGCGATCTGCTCGTGCAGCGGAAACCGGCATCGGTCCGCTGCGCCCGGACCCGGGTGAACGGCTGGACCTGCCGGATGGATTCAGCTACCGGGTGGTCTCGAAGACGGGCGACACGATGGACGACGGCTTCAGGGTGCCACCGGCTCACGACGGCATGGCCGCCTTTCCCGGTGCCGACGGCCGGGTCATCCTCGTCTGCAACCACGAGATGCCGCCGGCTTTCTCCGAATACAGCGCCTTCGGCACCGACTTCAAATCGCTGCCCGACGAGCTCAAGGAACGTGTCTACGATCACGGAGGCGGCACGTCACCCGGCGCTGGCGGGACGACGACGACCGTGTACAACCCACGGACGGGTCTTACCGAGCGCCAGCATCTCAGCCTCGCCGGCACGGAACTCAACTGTGCCGGCGGGCCGACGCCATGGGGTAGCTGGCTCTCCTGCGAGGAGTGCTTCGAAAGTCCCGGCACCGACTTTTCCCGCGGCCGCCTGGTGACCCGCGAGGAGAAACACGGCTATGTCTTCGAGGTACCGGCGAGCGGGGCCGGTTTGGCCGACCCGCGACCTATCAGGGCGATGGGCCGCTTCGAGCACGAGGCCTGCGCCGTCCACGAGCCCAGCGGCATCGTCTACATGACCGAAGACCGGCACTACAGCCTGTTCTACCGCTACATCCCAGACGTGCCGGGGCGGCTTCACGAAGGTGGCCGACTGCAGGCGCTTGCCATCACCGGGAGGCCGGCCCAGCAGCTGCATAACTGGTCAGGCGATCGCGCGATCGCGACCGGCGAATCCCTGGCCACGCACTGGATCGATCTCGACGACGTCGACCCGGCCGAAAACGACCTGCGCCTGCGCGGAACCGCCGCGGGTGCGGCAACGTTCGCCCGCGGGGAAGGCCTGTGCGCAGCCGACGATGCGTTCGCGTTCACCTGCACGATCGGGGGACGCGCGCGCCTCGGGCAGGTCTTCGTGTACCAGCCGAGCCCGCTGGAAGGCAGTGCCGGCGAAGAGGAGCGTCCGGGCCGGCTGACGCTGCTTGCCGAGGCGGGCGAGGATTCGCTGCTGAGGAACGCCGACAACCTGACGATGGCACCGTGGGGCGACCTGATCGTATGCGAGGATACGTCGGGTCACTGTGGCCTTGTCGGCATTCGGCCGGACGGCACCCAGTACCAGCTGGCGGACAACGCCTATTCGAAGTCCGAGCTCGCCGGCGTCTGTTTCTCACCTGACGGCAAGACGCTATTCGTGAATATTCAGTATCCGGGCACCACCGTCGCAATCTCCGGCCCCTGGCCCGCCTAGGCGTTCGCCCGCCTCTCGAGCACCTCGACCGCCGGCAGTTTCTTGCCCTCGACGAACTCGAGGAACGCACCGCCTCCCGTGGATATGTAAGAGATACGGTCCGCGACGCCGTACTTGTCGATCGCGGCGAGCGTGTCGCCGCCACCGGCGACAGAGAAAGCATCGCTAGCCGCGATAGCCTCAGCCAGCGCCCTGGTGCCCGCGCCGAAGTTGTCGAACTCGAATACGCCAACGGGCCCGTTCCATATCACCGTCCCGGCCCCGGCGATGATCCCGCCGAACCGCGCCGCGGTTTCCGGGCCTATATCGAGGATCATCTCGTCGCCGGACACGGCGTCCACCGCCTTCGTTGTTGCTTCGACGTTTGCGAACTCGCCGGCGACGACGACGTCCGTCGGCACCGGGATCTGCGCGCGGCCTTCGCCACCGGCAGCCAGGCGACGGGCGGTATCCAGCATATCCGCTTCATGAAGTGACTTGCCGACGTCATGTCCCGCAGCGGCGATGAATGTGTTGGCAATCCCGCCGCCGACGATCAGGTAATCCACGATGCCGGCCAGCGCATCGAGTACCTCCAGCTTGGTGGAGACTTTCGACCCGCCCACAATCGCCACCAGGGGCCGCGCCGGGTCGTCGAGCGCCTTGCCAAGCGCTTCGAGTTCCGCCGCAAGCAGCGGGCCCGCGCACGCGACCGGGGCGTGTTCGGCAACGCCGTAGGTGCTCGCCTGTGCGCGATGTGCCGTACCGAACGCATCCATTACGAAAACATCGCACAAGGCCGCCATCTTCCTCGCCAGGCTGTCGTCGCAGGCTTTCTCGCCAGTCAGAAAGCGGACGTTCTCCAGCAGCACGACATCGCCGGGAGACACCTCGACACCGTCGATCCAGTCGCGGGCCAGCGGTACCTCCCGGCCCAGCATCTCCGATAGCCGGGCCGCAACCGGCTGCAGCGAGAAGGTGTCGTCCACCTCGCCTTCCGTCGGCCGGCCGAGGTGCGACATGAGCATGACCGCGGCGCCCGCATCCAGCGCCGCCTGTACGGTCGGCAGCGAGGCACGAATGCGCGCGTCGCTGGTTACCTTGCCCTTGTCCACAGGCACGTTCAGATCCTGGCGAATCAGGACGCGCTTGCCTGACAACTCGATATCGGACATTCGGACCACAGGCACGGCGGGGACAGCCTACTTCGCGTTGACGAGAGCGACGGTGGTATCCAGCATGCGGTTGGAGAAACCCCACTCGTTGTCGTACCAGGCAATCACCTTGACCATCGTCCCCTCGATGACCTTGGTGAGAGTCGCGTCGTACGTGGACGATGCCGGATCGTGGTTGAAGTCGATCGAGACGAGCGGTTCGTCGTTGTAGGCGAGCACACCCTTGAGTTCGCCTTCGCTGGCCGCCTTCAATATCTCGTTGATCTCGTCGACGCTGGTTGCACGTTCCGCGACGAACGACAGATCGACTGCCGAGACGTTGATCGTCGGTATGCGCATCGAGAAACCATCCAGCTTGCCGTTCAGTTCCGGCAACACGAGGCCGACAGCTTTCGCGGCTCCCGTACTCGTCGGAATCTGCGACATGGTTGCCGAACGGGCGCGGCGCAGATCCTTGTGATAGACGTCGGTCAGCACCTGGTCATTGGTGTAGGCATGAATCGTGGTCATGATGCCGTGCTTCACGCCGATCGATTCGTGCAACGGCTTGACGAGGGGCGCGAGGCAATTCGTCGTGCACGACGCATTCGAGATCACCTTGTCGTCTGCGGTCAGCGTATCGTGGTTTACGCCGTAGACGATGGTCTTGTCGACGCCCTCGCCTCCCGGAGCGGAGATGATCACTTTCTTCGCGCCGCCGTCGAGGTGCTTGCCGGCGGTTTCGCCGGTCCGGAACAGACCGGTGCACTCGTAGACGACATCGACGCCGAGCTCTCCCCAGGGGAGCTTGGCAGGATCACGTTCTGCGAATACGCGTACGCGATCGCCATTGACGACGATGTCGTTGCCGTCCACTTCGATAGTGCCGGGGAACGGCCCGTGCGCCGTGTCACGCCGGGTCAGGTGAGCGTTGGTTGCGGCGTCACCGAGGTCATTGAGTGCAACGACGTCGAACTCTCCCGTGCGGCCCGATTCGTGGATCGCGCGCAGGACGTTTCGCCCGATGCGGCCGTAGCCGTTGATGCCAACCTTGATCGTCATGTCTGTCTCCTGGTGATTCGATTCGCCGGGCAGCCCTGGGACTGATGGTCCGGCAGAGATTAGAAAGTGTTATTTCGCGACAATGCCCTTCGTGGTGTCGACGACGTTGTCGACCGAAAAACCGAAATGTTCGAAAAGTTCACCGGCCGGCGCCGACTTCCCGAAGCAGTCGATGCCGATGATCCTGCCGGCGGGTCCCGCATGGCGCCACCAGGTTCCGGTGGCTCCTGCCTCGACCACAACGCGCGCCGAGACAGCCGGCGGCAGGACCGCGTCCCGGTAATCCGCATTCTGGCTCTCGAATACGCTCGTGCAGGGCATCGATACCACGCGTACGTCGATGCCGTCGTCGGCAAGCCGCTCGGCAGCGGCGACGGCAAGCATCACCTCCGATCCGGTGGCAATCAGGATGGCATCGGGGTCGCCGGCCGAATCCCGCAACACGTAGCCGCCCCGCGCTATGTTGGCGATCTGCCCGGCATCACGCGACTGGTGCGGCACACCCTGGCGAGTCAGCACGAGGCTGGTCGGTCCGTCGCGGCGCTCGATCGCGTTGCGCCATGCGACAGCGGTCTCGACCGTGTCGCAGGGCCGCCAGACGCGCATGTTCGGCATCAGCCGCAGCGACGACACGTGTTCGACCGGCTGATGTGTCGGCCCGTCTTCACCGAGGCCGATCGAGTCATGCGTGTAGACGAGGATCTGCCGAATCTCCATCAATGCAGCCATGCGCAGCGCGTTACGGGCGTAGTCCGAGAACACCAGGAACGTCCCGCTGTAGGGAATGATGCCGCCGTGCAGAGCCATCCCGTTGCAGATCGCGGTCATGCCGAATTCGCGCACGCCGAAGTAGATGTAGTTTCCGCCGGCGTCGTCGCCGGTGATGACCGTCGAGCCCGCGTGCTTCGTCAGGTTGGAGCCCGTCAGGTCGGCCGACCCTCCCGCGAGTTCCGGCAACTCGGGCGCAAACGCATTCAGCGCAACGAGTGACGCCTTGCGCGTCGCCATGTTCTCCGACGCCGCGTCGATCTTCGCGATGGCGGCATCGGCAAAACCCGCCCAGCCAACCGGCAACTCACCGTTGATGCGGCGCCCGAACTCTCTCGCCAGTTCGGGATGTGCGTTTGCGTAGGCGCCCAGCAGTTCCGCCCACGCCGCCTCCTCCGCGGCTCCACGATCGCGCGCGTCCCATGCTGCCGATACGGATGTCGGCACTTCGAACGGCGGATAATTCCAGCCGAGTTCCTCTCTCGCCGCGGCGACCTCCTCCTCACCCAGCGGTGCCCCGTGGGTCGACGCGGTGCCCTGTTTGTTCGGCGCGCCGTAGCCGATCACCGTCTTGCAGCAAATCAGGGAGGGCCTGCCGGTTTCCGCCGTTGCCTCGTCTATGGCGGCGGCAACCGCCGCGCTGTCGTGGCCGTCCACGTCCCGCATGACCTGCCAGCCGTAGCTCTCGAATCGCGCCGGCGTGTCGTCAGTGAACCAGCCGCTGACGTTGCCGTCGATGGAAATGTCGTTGTCGTCGTAGAGCGCGATCAGCTTGCCGAGTTTCAGCGTGCCCGCGAGCGAGCACGCTTCGTGCGAGACGCCTTCCATCAGGCAGCCATCGCCGACGAACACCCAGGTGCGGTGATCGACCACCGGAAAGCCGTCGCGATTGAATTGCGCAGCGAGCATCTTCTCCGCCAACGCCATGCCCACCGCGTTGGTCACGCCCTGGCCCAACGGGCCGGTCGTGGTTTCCACGCCCATCTCGGGCTCGTATTCCGGGTGGCCGGCCGTTCGCTGGCCGAACTGCCGGAAATTCCGGAGTTCGTCGATGCTGACGTCATAACCGGTAAGGTGCAGCAGGCTGTACAAGAGCATCGAACCATGGCCATTCGATAACACGAAGCGGTCCCGATTCGGCCAGCGTGGATTGGCGGGATTGTGCTTCAGGTAGTCGTTCCAAAGCACTTCTGCTATGTCTGCCATGCCCATGGGTGCCCCCGGATGGCCGGAGTTGGCGGCCTGTACCGCATCCATCGAGAGTGCCCGAACGGCGTTCGCAAGTTCTCGCCGGGCCGGCCGGCCGGCGGCATTGGGTTGTTGTGACATCGGAGTCTTCTGAGCCTGGCGGCGTTTGTTATGTTAATCGGAGGCGAAAAACGTTTCCGCGCGCCGCGCATTTTCAGGGTTTTTCGTGAGCGCCGCAAGCACGGCCAGCGGACCCGGGCCAAATTGTCGCGCAATCGTAAGCAATTGCATCAATCCGGCTTCGGATGGTCGCGGCGGTGCACATTGCGGTACAATCCCGCCCTCCAAAAACCGCCAAAGACCAAATCCCATGAGTGATTCATTCGTGTTCACCTCGGAATCCGTTTCCGAGGGACATCCGGACAAAATTGCCGACCAGATTTCCGACGCCGTTCTCGACGCAATCCTCGCCAAAGACGAGAACGCGCGCGTTGCGTGCGAAACTCTCGTCAAGACCGGGATGGCAATCATCGCTGGCGAGGTAACGACGTCGGCCTGGGTCGATCTCGAGGAAATCGTCCGCGGCACTATCATCAATATCGGCTATACGGATTCCTCGATGGGGTATGACGGCCATTCCTGTGCCGTGCTCAACGCGATCGGCAAGCAGTCACACAATATCG
>JAACFE010000057.1 GCA_009937525.1 Gammaproteobacteria bacterium | reverse complement strand
GTTCCGGGAAGTCGAACCACGCGATGCGTTTCTTGCCGCCTCGCCAGGGTGCGCCCGTAGCCCGCATGTTGAAATGCATGTCGGGCGTCAACATACGCATGCGTGTCAGGCAATTGATAATGAATCGCAGCCGACCGTAGCCCTTGTGTGTACCTGCCCAGTAGCTCGGCCGGTTGCCGTACATCTTGGTAAGCAACGTCGCGAACTTCGGGCCCTGCAGGGCGGCCTCTACCTCCGCCGCCCGTTTGAGTGTCTTGCTCACGCTCCAGGTAGGGTGTGTGCCCGCATGCACGAGCAGCGTATCCAGGTCTTTCGAATAATGTGCGAGAGGCCGCCGGCGAAGCCAGTCGATCAACTCATCGATATCCGGCGCATTGAGCGTCTTCGTCAGTGAATCGAAGCGTCCGGAGAGGGGCACGGCTTCCTGCGACAGTGCAAGAAGATGCAGGTCGTGATTACCGAGCACCGTGACCACGGATTCGCCAAGCGATTTCACGAAGCGCAGGGTCTTGAGAGACTTGGGGCCGCGGTTCACGAGATCGCCGACCAGCCACAGCGTGTCGGCGCCGGGATCGAAATCGACAGCGTCCAGGAGTCGCCGGAACGGGTCATAGCAACCCTGTAAATCTCCGATTGCGTAGACCGCCATGACCGGATGGTCGGTCTAGTTGAGGACGCCCGGTACCGCGAGCGTGAAAGGTGCGATCGGCGCGTCGAAGTTGATGCCGTTGTCTGTCTTCATGCGGTACAGGCCCTGCATCGCACCCACAGGGGTCTCGAGCACGGCGCCGCTCGAATAGCGGAACACCTCGCCGGGTTCCAGGTGCGGTTGTTCGCCCACCACGCCGTCGCCGCTGACTTCCTGGACCTTGCCGTTCGCATCGGTAATCACCCAGTGACGGCTGATCAACTGCGCCGGGATGGAGCCTTCGTTGGAAATCGTGATCGTGTATGCGAACACGTAACGCCCCTCATCGGGTTCCGACTGTTCGTCGACGTAATTCGTAGTGACCTGGATTCGAATTTCGCAGTTCGTCTCTTCCATGGGAATCCGGTTGGCTCGAACACCGTGGCTATTCTATCCCGAATCACCGTCGCGTCGCGAAACGTAATTGGCCGCGTTCACATAATCCAAGATCGGGAGCGTTTCGGGGCGCTGCCCGGGATCGATCCCGAGTGAGCGGAGCTCGGACTCGTCGAGAAGCGTCTTCAGTGCGTTACGCACGGTCTTGCGCCGCTGGCTGAACGCGGCCGCCACGAGCCGGCCGAGCAGTTTCTCGTCGTCGATTGCCGGCCGGTCGCTGCCGAGCGGTGCCAGCCTGACGACGGCAGACGTGACGGCCGGCGGCGGATCGAAGCACTGTGGGCCGACATCGAACAGCGACTCGACCGAGAGATGGCAGCCCAGCATGATGCCGAGCCGCCCGTAGGCCTTGCTGCCGGGGGCGGCCGACATCCGATCCACCACTTCCTTCTGCAGCATGAAGTGCATGTCGGATATGCAGTCCCGGCTGTCGATCAGGTGGAAGAGCAGCGGGGTGGAGATGTTGTAGGGCAGGTTGCCGACGATTCGCAGGGAGTCACCGAGCGCACAGAAATCGAAACTGAGTGCGTCCGCCTCGTGGATGGCGACCTTATCGCTCGCGGCGAAGCGATGCCGGAGCGCCGCCGCCAGGTCGCGGTCGAGTTCGACGCAATGCAGCACACCGGCTTTCCTCGCAAGCGGTTCCGTGATGGCGCCATGGCCCGGGCCGATCTCGACGATCGTGTCGCCCGGCTGTGGGTCGATCGCACGCACGATCGCGTCGATTACGCCCGGATCGCTCAGGAAGTGCTGGCCGAAACGCTTGCGCGGTCGATGCGCGTTCATCGGGATTCGGTCAATCTTGCGGCGGTCTCTACAGCCGCGAGCAGGCTGCCCGGATCGGCTTTGCCGGTACCTGCCAGGTCGAATGCCGTCCCGTGATCGACGGAGGTGCGGACGATCGGCAGCCCCAGCGTGATGTTGACGGCCCCGCCGAAGCCCGCGTACTTGAGCACGGGCAGGCCCTGGTCGTGGTACATCGCGAGGATCGCGTCCTTATGGCCGGCAGCGGGCGTAAACGCGGTGTCCGCGGGCAGCGGGCCGCGTACATTCTCGCCCGCGCTCGCGAATTCCGCGACCACCGGCGCGATGATCTCTGCATCCTCCGTGCCGAGATGTCCGCATTCGCCGGCATGTGGATTCAGCCCGCAGACGACGATCTCGGGTGCGGCGATACCGAATCGTTCGCGGAGGTCGTGGAGCAAGATGCGAAGTACCTCGCGCAACCTGTCGCTCGAGATAGCGTCCGGGACCTCCCGCAGCGGCAGGTGTGTCGTCGCGAGCGCAATACGCAGGTCGCCCGCGGCCAGCAGCATCACCGGCAGCGGCGCGCCACAGCACTCGGCCAGGAACTCGGTGTGGCCCCGGAACGGAATGCCTGCCTCGTTGATGATGCCCTTGTGCAACGGCGCGGTGACCAGCGCCCGATAGCGGCCCTGCATGCAGCCGGCAACAGCGTGCCGCAAGCCAGCGAGCAGCGTCTCCGCGTTCGCGGTATCGGGCTGGCCGCAGGTCGTCACGCCCGGAAAAGTAAAGGGAATGACCAGCAACTCGCCGGGCGCGCTGGCGCTATCTATGGACCCTTCGAGCCCGACCTCACTGATCGTGATATCGAGCCCGAGTTGACTCGCACGCGCTTTCAGCAGTTCGGGGTCCGAGACGACCACTAGATCTGGCGTTCCCGCTTTCATCGCGAGCGCCAGGCACAACTCCGGGCCGATGCCGGCAGGCTCGCCGGCCGTGATTACCAGTGGAGCTGATTCAGACACGGCCGTTGCAGTTGCCGTCGCGGGCCCTCGTGGTCAAATCCGGATGACGACGAAAGCCTCGTCGCGGAGCCGACGCATCCACAGCTGCGTTTCGTCTTCCATCTTGCTATTACGAATGCGGGCGTCGCAATTTCGCCGCTTCAGATCTTCCGTGTTGTCGTAGACACGCCGGTCGAGCACCTCGACGATGTGCCAGCCGAACGGACTGCGGAACGGTTCACTGATCTCCCCGATCTCGAGGGCGTCCACGACCTCCTCGAATTCCGGAACGAAGGAACCCGGGTCCGACCAACCGAGGTCGCCACCGACGGGCGCCGTCGGCCCGTCGGACAGCAATTTCGCGAGTTCGCCGAAATCCTCGCCGTCCTCGATACGCTGCAGCGCGGTTTCGAGCTGCTGCTTGGCCGTCGCATCGTCAATGATCTCATTTGGCGTGATCAGAATGTGACGCGCCTTGGTCTGGTTGATCTCGCTGCGCTGTATGGCGCTCTCGAGCTCGTTCACCTTGACGATATGATAGCTGCTGGAGGTACGAAACGGTTCCGAGATGTCGCCGGTCTGCATGTCCGTCAGGATGTCGACGAAGACGGAGGGAATCTGCTGCCCTTCGATCCAGCCGAGCGAGCCGCCGCGCAGGGCCGTGTCGCTCTGCGAGTAACGGACCGCCATCTCTCCGAAATCGGCGCCGTCGATGATCTGCTGGTAGACCTGTTGCGTCAGCTCGCGGATTTCGTCGATCTGCGCCGCCGTTGCGCCATCCGGCAGGTTCACGAGGATGTGCGAGAGATTCCAGCGGGAGTTGATGACGACATTGTCTTCGATATCCGTGATGCATTGCTCGATCTCGCGGTCGGACACGTTGATCTCCTGGCCAACCATGATTCGACGCAACTGCTCGAGCGTGATTTCTTCCCGCAGGCCGCGCCGAAAATCCGCGTAGTTGACGCCGTCGGCGGCGAGGGCGGCGGGCATCTGGTCGAAAGGGATACCCGACTGCCGCGCCATGATTTCAATCGATTCGTTCAGCATCTGGTCCGATACCGAGAGGCCGATCTGGTTGGCTCGCTGCAGCTGGATTTCGGTGAGGATGAGCCGTTCGAGAATCTGTTCTTCGAGGACATTGGCCGGTGGAAGCCGGAAATTCTGCTGCTCCGCCCGTTTGGTGATCATCAGGATTTCGTCGTGCAGCTGGCTCTTCAGCACGACGCCCTCGTTCACGATCGCCGCCACACCATCGAGGAACTCACCGGTCTCGGAGAGTTCCTCGGCTGTCGCGAAAGGCGCCGCCGCGATCGCGGCAACCGCACACAAACATCTGATTTTTAACACTATTTACTACCGGGGGTCTGCAGAGTAGCCAAGAATACCACGTTCGAGCAATTTGTCAGCGGCGGTGCCGACGCTGGCCATGCCCTTCAGTACCAGTTGCAGACCGTAGGTCGTATCCCGAGTTCCGTCGCGCGTGGAAATGTAGCGCCGGGTCACCACGCGCAGGCCCCAGCAGCAGCTCTCGTACTCGAGCCCGTAGAACTCCTCCAGCACTTTCTCGTCGCGGAAGGAGTAGTTGTAGCGACCGACGAAATTCCACTTCCTGCTCAGCGGCCATAGCCAGGACACGTCGCCCTGCTCGAGCGAGTCGCGCCGGAACCGGTAGGCGAGGTTGATGATGCGATTCGTTGCCGGGCGGTATTGCAGCCGCGCCTGCGACTGTGTCGTGCCCCGGTCGCCGCTGGTTCCCCATTGATGTCCGAAATCGAAATTCACGTTCGTGAGCAGGAGGAAGCGCAGTTCGGCAACATAGTCCGACGATTCGTCGGTGAATGTCGGCGCGGAGGACAACGACACGTTGCTGGTGTTGAAGTAACGGATCTGACCGATCGTGCCCGACATCAACTCTCTGCCGGTGGCGACGTCGAGCACCCGCGAGGTAATGCCGACGCTGAGCTGGTCCGTGTCGGCGATTCGGTCCACGCCGAGGAACCTGTTCTTCCGGAACAGCTGCACGAGGTTGAGGTCCGGGGCGATCGTGTCGAAAACCGGCAGATCCGACTGGTCTTCGAACGGTACGTGTACGTACAGCAGACGTGGCTCGATCGTCTGCACGCGCTGTCTGCTCGAGTTGTTCATCAGGCGTTCCAGCACGATCCCCGTGTCGACGCTCGCGATCGGCAGCACGCGTTCGGGTTTGTCGCGCTGCCCCGGCTCCGTGTTGCTGAGATCATAGCTCGTATAGTCCATGGCGATCGCCGGCGTGAAGAACAGGCCGGGGCGTGTCAGTGGCAGCTCGAGTTCAGGCGCCAGGTTGAATCGCCAGCCCGTCACGCCGACGTCCCGATCGAAGTTAACGATCTCGCCGTCCAGGTTTATCGTCGATCCCAGCCACAGGTCCGGCCAGCTGCCGCGTGCGAGCAGCTGCGGCAGGCGCCGGTAGGGTTCGTCTTCAGGCACGATCGCGCCATCGATCGTCTGGAAGTCCTGGATCTGACCGAACAGTGAGAGGTTCGCCGTATGGAAATCGAAGCGCACCGCCCGGTTCAGGTGCGTGATCGTCGACGTGCTGAGGCTGCCGCCAAGATCCTCGAAGTACTGGTTGTCCGAGACCTCCCGAAATTCGACTCCCCCGCGCCAGCGGTTCCACAGCAGGCTCGTGTGGTCAACTCCGACATAGCTTCGTGATTCTCCGGTCAGGCTGTCGTCGTTGAGATACTCCGCATCGATCACGCCGTTATGCGACTTCGTGAGGTAGCGGAACTGCCCCTGCATCTGCACGCCGCGATCGGTCAGCACGCGCGGCGTGAATGTCGCGTCGTAGTTGGGTGCGATGTTCCAGTAGAATGGCACGACGATCTCGTTGCCGCTGCGGCTCGTGCTACCGATCTCGGGTGTCAGGACTCCGGTCTTGCGGGCATCGCTGATCGGGAACGACAGGTAGGGTGCATACAATATCGGTACGCCCTGGAAACGCAGCTTTACACCGCGAGCCGTGCCGGTACCGCTGCGACTATCGAGATCGATGTCCTTTGCCTGCAGCAACCAGTCGTTCGATCCCGGCGGACAGGTCGTGTAGCTGACGTCGTCGAGCTGTAGTAAACCGTCCTGGCTTATCTGCAGCCGGTCGGCAGCGCCCCTCGAGTTGTTGCTGCCCATCCAGAACTCGGCGCCCGAGAATCCGATCCGCCCGGATTCGTATTCGAATTCGGCACTGTCGCTCCGTATCTGCGTGCCCGGTGCTTCGTAACGCACGTTGCCGCTGAGATACAGCGACAGTGTTTCGGGGTCGTATCGGGCGCTTTCCGCCCCTGCCAGCTTGTCGCCGCGCCGTAGCATGATGCCACCGCTCAGCGACGCCGTGGGTTGCTCGCCCAGCTGGGCCTCGACGCGCCCGGCTTCCAGCTGCACGGCATTCGGATCGTCGAGAGGTACGGCTTTCGGCGCGTCCTCGTAGAGCCGGGTCCCGAGTGTGTTCTCGCAGACGAGCGGATCGGCGGCCTGGGCCGCGGGCAAGCCGAGGAGGCAGATCGACGTGATCAGGTATCTGGAAACCAAGTTTGCGGACGAACCCAATGCTCGTGTTTGGACGATGACACCGGGATGTTATCAGGCATTCTTATTTGTTACCTTGTTTGTTACCTTCGCACAGTTTTTCAGACGCTTCAACGCGTTACGGAGACAACGATCAAGCATTCGAATGCCGGGGCGGATGCCCGTCTTGCAGCTCTGAAGGACTGGGTCGAAGGTATCGACGCGGTTGCCGGCGGCGATCTCACACTCGCTTCGGGTGACGCGAGCTTCAGGCGTTATTTTCGACTGCAAACCGGCGGCGAGACGTTCATCGTCATGGACGCGCCTCCGCCCCAGGAAGATTGCCTGCCGTTCGTCCGTATAGCCGGTTATCTCGAGGCGATGAAAATCAATGCGCCACGGGTGATCGAAGCGGACCTCGAACGGGGTTACCTGCTGCTGACCGATCTCGGCTCTACGCTCTACCTCGACAGTCTCGAGGCTGACCACACATCTTCCGACGCACTTTACGATGATGCATTGCGAGCACTTGCCGTCATGCAGTCGCGCGGCACCGCCTACCAGTCATTACTCCCGCCGTATGACGAGGAGCTGTTGCGATTCGAGTTGTCCCTGTTCCACGACTGGTTGTGTGGGACGCATCTCGGTATCGAATTCGACCACGCCACGGAGATGGCCTGGCAGTCACTGTGTGACATTCTCGTGGACAACGCGCTCGACCAGCCGCAGGTATTCGTGCATCGGGACTACCACTCGAGGAACCTGATGGTCACGGCCGGAAACAATCCGGGCGTTCTCGATTTTCAGGATGCGGTCGAGGGGCCGGTTACCTATGATCTCGTGTCGCTGTTGAAGGACTGTTATATAAAGTGGCCGGCCGATCGCGTCATGCGATGGGCCAGGAGCTATTACGGCTTGCTCGACGGATCGATGCAGAGCGCCATCAATGAGCGGGACTTTGTGCGGGCGTTCGAACTCATGGGTGTACAACGTCACCTGAAAGCTGCCGGGATCTTTTGCAGGCTCAATCATCGTGACGGCAAACCGGGCTACATGCTCGAAATACCGCGAACGCTCTCCTATATCGTCGAACTGCTGCCGCGCCACGACGAACTCGGTTTCCTGGTGCAGCTCATCACCGATCGTTGTCTGCCGCAGCTGGAGTCGCGCGGGTGATCGCGATGATCCTTGCCGCCGGACGCGGCGAACGCCTGCGGCCGATCACGGAGACCACGCCCAAAGCGCTCGTCGAAGTGCATGGCAGGAGTCTCGTGGATCGGCACCTCGACAGCCTGAAGGCGGCGGGCATCGAGACCGTGGTGATCAACCTCGGCTGGCTCGGGGACCAGGTCGCGGAAAGGGTCGGGTCGGGTCACGCGTACGGGCTGCAGGTGATCTACAGCCCCGAGGGCGACAATATTCTCGAAACGGGTGGGGGCATACTCCGCGCGCTGCCGCTCCTCGGCGACGCTCCTTTCCTGGTCGTCAACGCGGACATCCTTACGGACATGCCCCTGCCCCCGGCAGCGCCGGCTGCATCCGACCTCGGTCATCTGGTGCTGGTGCCGCGGCCTGCGCACAAGCGGCAGGGCGACTTCGATTTGCAGGACGGTCGGGTTCGCGAGAGTCGACATGCCGCTTATACATTTTCGGGAGTGGCGGTATACCGGGCGGAGTTCTTTGCGGGCCGCGAGCCGGGTCGTTTTCCGCTCGCACCGATGCTGAAGTCTGCGGCTCGAGAAGGGCGGCTGGCCGGCAGCCTCTACGAAGGGTTGTGGGAAGACGTCGGCACGCCGGAGCGGCTGGCCGCGCTGAATCAGTCGTAGCAGCGCTTCGAGAACCGCTGCTAAAGTTCCGATGCGCCGGTGACAACGTCGACGTCCTGCAAGCGCAGGTGTCGGAGGAAATGCGGCAGCAGTCTGCGGCTCACGGCATCGACGTCGTTGTCGCCGCCAAGCGTTGCCAGGTCGGTCATCTCGAGACCCGCATAGCCGCAGGGATTGATCCGTAGAAAAGGTTCCAGGTCGACTTTGACGTTGAGGGCCATGCCGTGATAGCTGGCCCCGCGACGGATCCGCAAACCCACGCTGGCAAACTTGGTGTCGGCAACATACACGCCAGGCGCATCGGGCTTCGCCCGCGCTTCCACACCGTAGCCCGCTGCCAGGTCGACGACACTCTGTTCGAGGGCCGTTACGAGGTCGCGCACGCCGAGTCCCAGCCGCTTCAGGTCGATCAGCGGATAGACCATGAGCATGCCGGGGCCGTGGTAGGTTACCTGCCCGCCGCGGTCGATCTGCACGACCGGGATGTCGCCTGTCTCCAGCAGGTGCTCGCGACTGGCGTTCAGACCCAGCGTGAATACCGGCGGGTGCTCGGTAAACCAGATCTCGTCGGCCGTCTCTGGGGACCGTGCGTCGGTAAAGCGTTGCATCGCCCGCCAGAGGGGCTCGTAGTCCTGCAGTCCGAGCCTGCGGACCGTTATCGACGGCGAAAGATCATGGGCTGGCCTGCTCACAGTGCCATTATGACATCGTCGTGAGCGGTCGCATCGCGATAGATGTTGTCCAGCTGCTCCCTGCTTTCGGCCATAACCGTTATCGTTACCGAGACGAAGCGGCCGTTGCGGCTCAGTGAACTCTCGATCGCATCGTCGTCGAGCGGGCCGGTGTGTTTTTCGACGAGCTCACGGACCGTCTGCCGGAATACGGTGCTCTCGCGTCCCATCAGTTTGATGGGAAACGCGCAAGGGAACGTCATGACCGACTCGTCGCTCATCGTGTCTACTCGAGCCAGAGCATGACCGTGTCGACAGTGCGCTGCCAGAACGACCCGCTCGGGTTGTCGTCGAGTGCGCGCAATTGCTCCTGAACCACGACCTCGTCGTTCAGGCTGACCTTGATCTCGCCGAGCGGTTGGCCGGCAGCGACGGGTGCCTCGATGACGGCGGGCATATTGTGCACGGACTCGAGCGAATCGTAGCTACCGCGGGGCACGGTAATGTAGAGGTCCTCCATGACGCCGAGCGGCGAATACTCGTTGGCGGATTTCCACACCCGCGTGCGCGTAATTTCCTCGCCGGCCTCGTACAGGAGCCGCGTTTCGAAGAATCGAAAACCGTAGTTGAGCATCGCCTGGGTGCCGTCGATGCGCGCCTTGTCGCTGGCGGTGCCCAGAACGACCGAGATGATGCGCATGCCGTCGCGTTCGGCCGATGCGACCAGGCAATAGCCGGCGGCTTCCGTATGGCCCGTCTTCAGGCCGTCCACGGAATCATCGCGCCACAGCAGCCGGTTCCTGTTCGGTTGCTTGATGTCGCCCCACTGAAACTCCTTGATTGCATGCCACTTGTAATGCTCGGGGAATTCCTCGATGAGGGCGCGCGCCAGGATGGCGAGATCGCGCGCCGTCGAATAGTGATCGTCATGGGGCCATCCTGTCGCGTTCACGAAATGCGTTGATGCCATTCCAAGCGCCTGCGCGTACTGGTTCATCATTTCGGCGAATACAGATTCCGAGCCGGCCACGTACTCGGCGAGCGCAACGCTCGCGTCGTTACCTGACTGTACGATGACGCCGAGCAACAGGTCCTTGACGCGAACCCGGCTGCCGACCTCGATGAACATGCGGGAGCCCTGCGTACGCCAGGCCTTTTCGCTTATCGTGACTTCATCGTCGAGCGTGATCCTGCCTTCCTCGATAGCGTGGAAGACCACGTACGTCGTCATCAGCTTGGTCAGACTGGCAGGCGGCACGGGCGTATCGGGTTTCAGCGCTGCGAGTTCCTGGCCCGAACTGGCGTCCATCATCAGGTAGCTCGTCGCGCCGATGATGGGCGGTGCCGGAACCGGCCGGGCCTGCGCGAAAACAGCCGTGCTTGCGAGGAAAAGGAAGAGAACAGGTACGAGACGCTTCATTCGACAACACAGGGGAATCCAGACGGGGCGCTATTCTAACCCTATTGGACAGCCGATGTGTCGAGAGGAAGCGGCAGATCGCGGGCCAAGGCCCGCTCCTACAGGTGCCAACGATAGCGGAAAAAGAAAAGGCCCTCGATCGAGGGCCTTTTCGGTTCGCTTGTGGCGCCGTCAGGCGGCTGCCGCCATCAGTTCTTCCCACGTCATGTCCATCGAGTCGTCGTCGGCCCCGTCGCCGTCGACGTCGATGATCAGCCGGACCGTGTTGGCGTCCAGGGCAACCATGATGATGACAGCGCCTCCGGCGCCCTCGATCCGCAGCTCGCCGACAAACGGATAATCCTCGCCCATCGATTGCAGCGCCAGCGAGGTCGTAACCGTTACCTCGCCGCCGATGCGCGGGCTCGAGATCGTGAACGACGTCTCGACGGTCACGGCGGCCGGGAACGTGGACGCGTCTTCAGTGATATCGATCGAGAAATTCGTTAGAACGTCCTCGGCACCCTCGGACGTAGTCACGAAGGCTATAGCCGATACCGAGATCGTCGTGACCGGCGGCATCGAGGTGTCGATATCGATGGTGATCGTACCGTTCGCGGCGGTGGTCTCGCCCCCCTCTGTAACCGCGAACGCGGACAAATCGATCTGCATGCCGAGCAGGAAGTTGCCGGACGCCATGTCACCCTCGAGGGTGATGATCGTGATCGTCATGCCGCCGTCGACGACAACGCCCGAGCCGTCATCGCAGTTCGTGAAATCGAATATAAATTCGTCGTTGACGGATGGTCCCGTCGGATCGGAGATGGTCACCTGTATGTCGACGGTGCCCGACACCGCACAGTTCTCACGGCCCGCACTCGTTGCATAGAGCTGAGACGGACTGGCCGTCTTCATGGCCGCCGAGAATACCGGTTTCATAACGGGCGAAACCGCCGCGTCGGCGCCGATCGAGCCGATCGGCAGATCCGTCGTGAAAATCGACGAAAATATACCTTGCCCCATTGCCACTTCGGCAACCGTGCCCGCTATCAGGGGTGCGTTTTCCGTCGTGATCGTGGCAGGCTCGCTGGGCGGTGCCCCACCGGTCAGACCACCGTCACTATCGCTGCCGCCGCCGCCGCATGCTGCAATCAATGCGAGGCCTGCGGCAGCGATGAAGAAATTCCTGAGTGCCCGTTTCATAGCATTCTCCCATGCGAATCAGCCCGATTTTCGCACGGCGGGGGACGCGATAATGTGAACTGCGTCAGACGCAGCCGGATAGAAGGCGGCCGAAACGGCGCTACAAGGCGACCAGGTAAGGATCCGCGATGCCGAGCGCTTCCAGCTTGAGGACCAGCGCGTCGTAGTCGTCGACGTCCTCGATCGGGCCGATGCGTACGCGGTACATGGGGGGCGTCGCGGCCTCGTCGGCAAAGATGAACGCGCCGCCGATGCCGCCCGACATCAGCGCCGCGCGGCGGCGTTCGGCGTTGGCACGGTCGCCGAATGCGCCGACCTGCACGAAGATCTCGTGATCCTGCGGCGTCGCGGGCGGCGTTTCCGGTCTGGGCGCCGGCACGGGCTGCGGTGCCGGGGGCTCGGCAGGTTCGACCACGCGCACCGGCCGGTCGCGCGGCAGATCGTCGAACGAGATGGCCGTTACCTCGACAAGGCTCGTGCCGTCGCGAATCATGTCGAGTTTCAGCGCTGCAGCGTATGACAGATCGATGATCCGGTTGTGGACGAACGGCCCGCGGTCGTTGACGCGCACGATGATGCTCCTGTCGTTGCGCAGGTTCCGCACTTTTACGTACGTGGGTAACGGCAGCGTCTTGTGTGCGGCCGTCATCGCGTACATGTCGTAAGGCTCGCGGTTCGACGTGAGGCGTCCGTGGAACTTCTTGCCGTACCAGGAGGCGACGCCACGTTCCTTGTAGCCGGAACTGCTGTCCATGACCTGATAGGCCTGGCCGAAGACTTCGTACTCGGGTCCGTTGCCGTAGCGGCTGCGGGGCTCGGGACGCGGAACCGCATCGTCCGGCAGGTCGGGTATCGAAACGCTCCCGGACGGCGCGCTGTCACGCACATTGCCGCTGCAGGCGGCCAGCAACAGCGCCGCAAGCGCGCAGGCGCCGATTGCGGCGCGACTATGAGGCACTGCGTCTTACCTCGAGCGCAATCTCCTGGCCGAGCTGGTGCACGGCAAGTGCATACATGACGTTGCGGTTGTAGCGGGTAATGACGAAGAAGTTGTGGAAGCCGACCCAGTGTTCGAGTCCGTCGGACCCGTCATACGTGAGCAACTCGCCCTTGCTGTCGCCCGGCAGGTTGGTGACGAACATCACGCCCTTGCGGCTCAGCGACGCAACGGTCTCGCTGGGTTTGAGCGTATTTTCGGGCTCCGGAACCGGTCCTTGCCAGCCGCCTCCCAGCGACGCCTGTGCAGCGACCTCCTGGCCCGGTTTCCAGCCGTGCTCCAGGAAATAGTTCGCGATGCTGCCCGCAACGTCGGTCCAGTCGTTCCAGATGTCCCGTTTGCCGTCACCGGTCGCATCGACGGCGTAAGCACGATAACTCGACGGCATGAATTGTGGCCGCCCCATGGCGCCGGCGTAGGAACCGGTCGCATCGGTGGGCATCATGCCTTCCTCGCGCACGAGCAAAAGGTACTCCTCGAGTTCGCGGCGGAAGAACTTTTCCCGCGGCGGATAGTGGAAAGCGAGCGTAGCCAGCGCATCGAGCACCCGGAAGCTGCCGGTAATTCGCCCGAAATAGGTCTCGACGCCGATGATACCCACGAGCATTTCGACCGGTACGCCCGTCGACTCACTCACTTGCTCGAGGGTTGCTTCGTTGTCCGCCCAGAATTGCGCGCCGGCCCGAATACGTTCCGGCGTGATGAATATCTCCCGGTACTCGGCCCAGCTCTTGGTTTTCTCGGCCGGTCTCGCGATGGCGTCGAGGATCGACTGCTTGACCTCGGCGGCGCCGAGCGTGTCACGAAGTTGCTCGCGATCGAATTCGTGCTGCTCGACCATGCTGTCAATGAATGCCTGTACCTCGGGCCGGTCGAGTTCGATAGCCGGTACGGTGGCTGCAAATAGGACGCAGAGGGCGACGCCCGCGAGCAATCGTAGGATCATTATTGCGGCAGTAATTTCCGGTGCGAATGGATTGACATCAGAATACCGAAACCGGCCATCAGCGTCACCATCGAGGTACCGCCGAATGAAACGAGCGGCAGCGGGATACCCACGACGGGAACGAGGCCTGTGACCATGGCGGTATTCACGAATACGTAAACGAAGAATGTGAGACTGATCGATCCGGCGAGCAGGCGCGCGTATGTGCTGTGTGCCTGGATCGCAATATAAAGGCCGCGGGCAACGACGAACAAGTACAGCGTCAACAGAGTGAGTACGCCCAACAGTCCGAGTTCTTCACCCATGACCGCAAAAATAAAGTCGGTATCGCGTTCCGGCAGGAATTCGAGCTGCGCCTGCGAGCCGTTGGTCCAGCCCTTGCCGAAAAGTCCCCCCGAGCCGATGGCGATCTTCGACTGAATGATGTTGTACCCGGCACCCAGTGGGTCACTGTCCGGGTCGAGCAGCGTCAGCACGCGTTGTTTCTGATAGTCCTGCATGAAATTCCAAAGGGCGTACGCGCCCGGCACCGACAGCACGGCAAGCGCCAGCATGAGTCGAATCGAAAGCCCTGCGAGAACGACGACGATAATGCCCGACGCGGCGATCAGCAACGCCGTGCCGAGGTCCGGCTGGCGCGCGATGAGCACCGTCGGCGCAATGATGATCAGGCCGATGATCAGGATCTGGCTGAGGCGGGGCGGAATCTGTCGGTCGTGCAGGTACCAGGCAGCCATCATCGGTACGGCGAGCTTCATGATTTCGGATGGCTGGAAGCGTATGCCCAGGTCCAGCCAGCGCCGGGCGCCCTGGCCGACCTCGCCGATAATGAGCACGAGCGCCAGCAGCACGAGGCCGCCGAGATAGGCCCACGGCGTCCAGCGGCGCAGGAAATCCGGGGAAAACTGTGCGGCAACCAGCATGGCGACCAGCGCGACGCCCAGGCGCACCACCTGGTTCAGCCACAGCCGCATGTCTTCGCCGACAGCGCTGTACAGGACCACGAGTCCGAAGCCGCAGATCAGCAGCAGGCCGCCGAGCAACGGCCCGTCCACATGCAAGCGCCGCAGCGCTCGCGTGAAGTCACCGAGCGGCTCGGCCTTAGCGGTAACGAAGCGTTGCGTCTCAGTCAGCCGCATCGTCGTATCCCAGGTAGCTGTCCATGATCGCCCTGGCAATCGGCGCCGCGACGCCGCTGCCGCTGCTGCCGTTCTCAACGATGACCGCCACCGCTATCTGCGGGTTCTCCACGGGCGCAAACGCAACGAACAACGCGTGATCCTTGAGCCGCTCCTCGACCTCTTCCTCGTCGTACTCTTCGTCCTGCGCAACCGAGAACACCTGTGCCGTGCCGCTCTTGCCGGCCATCAGGTAAGGGGCGCCGCTGCCCACGGCGCGGGCGGTGCCCCGGGGACCCTGCATTACGCTGTTCATGGCGCCAATTACTGTGTCCCAGTTCGTATCGTTGTCGAGCTCGATATCGTCGAGTCGCACGGGGGAGGCGAGGGTGCGTTCGCCGGTGAGCGGGTCCTCCCATGCGGCCACGATGCGCGGCTCGTATCGAATACCGCGCGTCGCGAGCGCCGCCGTTGCCGTCGCGAGCTGGAGAGGCGTTGCCAGCATGAAGCCCTGGCCGATCGACGCGATGACGGTCTCGCCCTGGAACCAGCGCTTGTCGGAGGGATTGCGGAATGCATTGCGTTTCCATTCCGTTGACGGCACCAGGCCGGGCCGCTCGCCGGCGACGTCGACACCGGTCTCATTGCCCAGGCCGAAACGGGTGAGGTAGTCGTGCATGCGGTCGATGCCGATGTCGTTGCTGATCTCGTAGAAGTAGACGTCGCAGGACTGTGCGATCGCATCGTGAATATCGACATCGCCGTGACCCTCCGGTTTCCAGTCGCGGTAGCGATGCGTCGTGTTGGGCAGCATGAAGAAGCCGTAACAGACGGTCCTGCGTTCGAGGTTCGTCGCACCCGTCTCGAGCGCGGCGAGCGCCAGCATCGGCTTGATGGTGGAGCCTGGCGGGTAGGTTCCGCGGACGGCGCGGTTGAAGAGGGGGCGATCCAGGTTCTGCTGCAGCCCTGCGAACTGCGACTGGCTCATGCCGACGGCAAACAGGTTCGGATCGAACGATGGAGCGCTGACGAGTGCGAGCACTTCGCCACTCCAGGGATCGAGCGCGACGACGGCGCCGCGCCGTCCCGCCAGTTGCTCGGTGGCGATGGCCTGCAGATCGAGATCGATGCTCAGGTAGAGGTTGTCGCCGGGTGACGGCTGTTCGTCGGCAGGCAACGTATCCTGGAGATCGCGAGATTCCGCCGGCACCTGGCGGCCACGCGCATTGGTGACGATGTGGCGGAATCCCGAGTCGCCGTGGAGCCGCGACTCGTAACTGTTCTCGATACCGGTTTTGCCGGTCTGCGTCGTGCCCGCATAACGCGACGGATCCAGCCTCTCCAGATCCGCGGTCGACAGCGCGCCGACGTAACCGACGGCATGTGCGATGTACTCGCCGCTCGGGTAATGGCGCACGAGTCGGGGCCTGAAGTCGACGCCCGGGAATCGCGGCCGCTGTATAGCGAATCTTGCGATCTGTTCGTCGTCGAGACGCGGATTGAGTGCCACCGGCTTGAAACGCGGCCCACTCTGGCTGAGTGCCTTCAGCCTCGGGATGTCGCTCGCATCGATCAGTTCGAGTGCGGACAGGCGCCGCAGGGTCGCCTCGACATCCGGCACCTGCTCGGGGATCAACTCCAGCTGGTACGCCGGCAGGTTCTCGGCGAGAATGCGGCCCTGGCGGTCGAAGACCAGTCCGCGGATCGGCGGCACCGCTTCGATGCGAACCCTGTTGCCCAGCGAGCGCTCGGCAAAATGTTCGTAGTCGAAGACCTGCAGCTGCACGAGGCGGGCGATCACGAGCCCCAGCAGGACGATGCCGATTACGCTCGTGAGGATGACGCGCCCCAGGAAGACGCGTCGTTCCGAATGGTGATCCTTGATCGGGGACAGCAGGTCCAACTCAGCCTCCCGTTTGCACCCGGTAACGCAGGCCCGACAGCATTATCGACAGGATGGGCCAGACGATGGTTCCCGCAACGACGGGCCCCCAGTAATCGACCGCAGGGGCCGTGACGCCGGCGACGCCATTGATCCAGAACAGCAGGAACTGGTAGAGGGCGAGCAGCGCGAATACCGTTGCCGTGAGCTGCGACAGCGGGAAGACGCGCATCAGCAGGTGAAACTTGACCGTGATATAGACGATTACGCACAGCGCGAGGGCATGCTGGCCGAGCAGTGTGCCCTGCGCCACGTCGAGGACGATGCCGATCAGCCACGCGATACCGACGCTGTAGCTGCGCGGGACGGACATCGCCCAGAAGACGAGCACGAGCGCCAGCCAGTCCGGGCGAAACGGTTCCGCCGTCGCGGGCATCGGCATGATCATCAGCATGAACGCGACGAGCAGTGTGACGAGGACCGGGAGCTGGCGTAATGCGCGCGCGTTACTCATCATCTGCTCCGTCGTCCTGCGCCCGGACCCAGATCAGCATTACTTCCCGGACCTGGTCGAGTGCGGCCGCCGGCGTCGCCGTGACCTCGGCAAACGGCTCCTGGGGCAGTCGGGTCACGCTGTCCACCGTCGCGACCGGGTAGCCGGAAGGGAACGCCCCGCCGAGTCCCGAGGTGACCAGCAGGTCGCCAGGCTGGATGTCGGCGTTGTTGGCAAGAAACGGCAGGTTGAGCCGATCGTATGCGCCGGTGCCGAACGCGACGGTGCGCAGGCCGTTACGGTTCACGACCACCGGCAACGCATGATCCGGGTCGCTGATCAGGATCGCCTGCGACGTCGTCAGGCCGCTGCTGATTACCTGGCCGACCACGCCCGACGCGTCGACGATCGCCTGGCCGTCGTAGACGCCCTCACGGCTGCCGACGTCGAGCACGATATTGTGCCGGTAAGGATTGGCGTCCACCGCCATGATGCCGGCCACCCGGACTTCACCGCGCACCTGCTCGCGGGCGTCGAGCATCTCCCGCAGCCGTTCATTTTCCGCTTTCAGCGCGGCAAGTTCCTGCATACGTGCGCGAGTGATCAACGCTTCCGTCCTGAGGCGGCTGTTTTCGAGCTGCAGCTGGTTCTTGCTCGCGGACTGCTCGCGCATCCACGACCAGGCGCGAAACGGCGTGTCGACCACGATCTGGATGGGATAGACGGCGACGCCGACAACGCGGCGCACGGCATCGAGATGGTGCTCGCGATTGTCGAGCCACATGAGCAGGATGCTGAGGACAACGAGGGCCAGCGCCCGGAAACCCAGCGCCGGGATTCTTGCGGGGTTCTTGTTGCTTTGCGAACCGACCATCAAGAGTTAGCCGCTTGTTCGCACAGGAAACTCACTCCAGTCCGAAGACTGCCGGGCCGTGCTCGTCGATGAGTTCGATAACGCGGCCGCCGCCGCGCGCTACGCAGGTCATGGGATCGTCGGCGATCACGACGGGCAGCCCGGTCTCCTCCATCAGCAGCTTGTCGAGATCGCGGAGCAGGGCGCCACCGCCCGTCAGCACGATGCCGCGATCCGCGACGTCCGCGCCGAGTTCCGGCGGCGTCTGCTCGAGTGCTTCCTTGACGGCACCGACGATGCCCTGCAGCGGCTCCTGCAGAGCCTCGAGAATCTCGTTGCTGTTCAGCGTAAAACTCCGCGGTACACCCTCCGAGAGGTTGCGCCCTTTCACCGAGATCTCCAGGACCTCCTGGCCGGGAAACGCCGAGCCGATCTCGTGCTTGATGCGTTCCGCTGTTGCCTCGCCGATCAGGATGCCGTAGTTACGGCGCACGTAGTTGGTGATCGCTTCGTCGAAGCGGTCGCCACCGATGCGGACCGACGCCGCATAGACGATACCGTTCAGCGAGATGACGGCCACTTCGGAGGTGCCGCCGCCGATATCGAGCACCATGGACCCCCGCGCCTCGTGCACGGGCATGCCGGCGCCGATCGCCGCCGCCATGGGCTCATCGATCAGCAGCACCTTGCGCGCGCCCGCACCTTCCGCCGACTCGCGGATCGCACGCCGCTCCACCTGGGTGGAGCCGTAGGGGACGCACACGAGCACCCTCGGGCTCGGCCGGAAGTAGCGATTACCGTGCGCCTTGCGGATGAAGTGCTGCAGCATCTTCTCGGTGACCGTGAAGTCCGCAATGACGCCATCCTTGAGCGGCCGGATCGCAGTGATGTTGCCGGGCGTGCGTCCCAGCATGTTCTTGGCATCGGCTCCCACGGCCTCCACGACGCGGCCGCCACGGCCCGAATCTTCGCGGATCGCCACCACCGACGGTTCGTCGAGCACAATGCCGTGACCACGCGAGTAGATCAGTGTGTTGGCGGTTCCAAGGTCGATCGACAGGTCATTGGAAAAATAACCCAGGATGTTTTTGAACATGGTGGAACGGTGCCCGAAGCGAG
>JAACFE010000010.1 GCA_009937525.1 Gammaproteobacteria bacterium | reverse complement strand
GGATTCAAAATCCGGTTCTGGAGACAGAGTGGGGGTTCGATTCCCCCTCCCGGCACCAGGCCTTCGAAACAGCAACTATGAAATATTGCTCCACATGCGGCGCGCGCGTCGCCCGCAGGATTCCGGCCGACGACAACCGCGAACGCTGGGTCTGCGAAGCATGCGACACGGTGCATTATCAGAACCCGCTGATTGTCGTCGGCTGCGTGGCTGAACGGGACGGCAAGGTACTGCTGTGCAAGCGGTCGATCGAACCTCGCTACGGTTACTGGACCGTGCCCGCGGGTTTCATGGAGCTCGGCGAGACGCTCGCCGGCGGGGCGGCTCGTGAAACGCTCGAGGAGGCCTGCGCGACCGTCGAGATCGGCCACCTGTTTGCGTCGGTCGACGTCGTCGACGCCGGCCAGGTTCACTTCTTCTTCACGGGAAGACTCGTGGGCGACTACGCCGCGGGCCATGAGAGCCTCGAAGCGAGATTGTTCGCGGAAGACGAGATTCCGTGGGACGAGATCGCGTTCCGGAGCGGCACATTCGCATTGAAGAAGTACTTCGAGGACCGCGGTGAGAACCGCGGTGTCCACATTCACGAGTTACGCCGCATCCGTCGGTAGGCACGCCTGTTTTGCGAGGTCTCTGCAGGAGCGCTTCTTGAAGCGCGACCGATCGCGGGCCGAGGCCCGCTCCTGCAGGAGCGCTCCTGCGGAAGCGTTCCTGCAGGTCGCTCCGGCCTAGTCGCTGGCGGCTATCTTGCCGTTCAGTGCGGCCTTCTGCTCCAGCCGCATCTTCAGCGCGTCCGGCGGCAGATAGCCGGCGATCAGCTCGCCGTCATCGAGCACGATCGCGGGTGTGCCCGACAGCCCGACTTCCTGTCCGAGGACGTAGTGGTCCTGGACGATCGATGCGTCGCAGCTTGCTGACTCGAACTCCCGGTCGAGCTTGGCGAGAGTGAGGGCCTCGCCGCGATCCTTTGCGCACCAGACCGCTTCGGACGTATTCCATGCCGCAGAGGCCGGCCCGCCGCGCGGATACAGCAGGTAGCGAATCTCGATCCCGTTGGCCATGTACTGCTCGATCTGGTTGTGCAGACGCCGGCAGTAGGTGCAGTCGATATCGGTGAACACCGTGACCGTGTACTTGGTCTCTTTCGGCGCGAATACGATGGTCTCGTCGTCGCCCAGTTTCGACATGAGTTCGCGGCGTGCGTCTGTGCGGCTTTGCTCGGACAGGTTGACCTTGCTGTCAAGATCGATGAGGTCGCCCTGCAGCAGGTAGCGTCCATCCTGCGAAATGTAGGCGACGAGCGACCCCTTCTGGATCATGTACCAGCCATCGATGGGGCTCGACTTGACGTTCCCGGGCTCGATGCTCTCGAACAATTCCGCCAGCCGCTCTCGCTCTTCCGCGGGGACCTCTGCAGAATCCGCCGACCAGGCCGGTGATACGGTGAAAAAAGACGCCAGCAAAGCCACGCCGGTTTTTAAATACTTGTTTGACATAAGAATGCTTCCAGGGCTACGAGCGGACTGAAACCGCGAACGTACAGGTGTGGATGTTCGACAAGATCGCACGGCGCCAGTTCCAGCGCGGCAAGTGTAGCAAACTGATTATCCGCGCGGGTGATGCTCGCCGTGCAGGTCCTTCAGGCGCTCTCGTGCGACGTGCGTGTAGATCTGGGTCGTCGAGAGGTCGCTGTGTCCCAGCAGCAGCTGGACCACGCGCAGATCGGCACCGCGGTTCAGCAAGTGGGTTGCGAACGCGTGGCGCAGGCTGTGTGGGGAGAGCTTCCTGCGGATGCTTGCCTTCTCGGCATAGCGCTTGATGATGTGCCAGAACGCCTGGCGCGTCATGCGGTCGCCACGGCGCGTGGGGAACAGGTAGTCGGTCTGGCGCTCCAGCAGGATCTCCATGCGCGAGCCCTCGATGAAGTCCTTTAGCCAGCGCTGTGACTCCTCGCCGAGCGGGATCAGCCGCTCACGATCGCCCTTGCCGACAATTCGTAGCACGCCCTGGTTGAAATTGACCTGCGACTGCTTGAGGTTGATGAGCTCCGAAACCCTCAGTCCCGTCGCGTAGAGCAGTTCGAGCATGGCGCGATCACGATGGCCCAGCGGCTCGTCCGTGTTCGGGGCATTCAGCAGTGAATCGACTTCGTCTTCGGTGAGCGTCTTCGGCAGCGAACGGCCTATCCGCGGCATTTCGATATCGGCCGTCGGATCGTCGCTCCGCATTCCCTCACGCATGATGTAGCGGAAGAAACGGCGGAAACTCGACAGCTGACGTGCGGTCGAGCGCGGTTTTGCGCCACTTTCGACGCGGCCCGCGATGAAATCGAGCAGGTCGGACTTGTGCGCCTTGTCGACGGTTTTGCCGCCTTTGGCGAGTTCGCGACAAAGCGTCATCAGATCAGCCCGGTAGGCTCCGAGGGTGTTCTGCGACAGGCCGCGCTCCATCCAGATTGCATCGAGAAAACGATCGACGAGCTCCTCGGAGCGGGCGACGAGTTGAGCTTGTTCCTGCGTCAGTTCACTGCTAGCCATAGTGTCCATTGAGTCGTCCAGCAATCCTTCGCCTGGTTAACGTCGCCACACCTTCGCACGAGTTGCCAGCCGACATTCCGGCGGACCAGCTGGTAGCATACGCCGGGTCCAGAATCCGGCGTCGTATCCAGGTCCGCCTGGTGTTATCGATGGCGTATCGCCAAGCGACGGATTTTTCAAGGTTTTGAGTATGATAACGATGGCCGCAAGCCGGCGTGATCGGTTTCACAGATTCCGGAAGGCGTTAACATAAGTGATCTGCGTCACACTGTGCGGAGTGCACTGGTTCCGGGCGGGGATTGACCGTTGAGGAGCGTGCTGCACGCATTGTTCGGAATGTACGCGATCTTTGCGTTCGCTATGTGTGTCCTGTTCTCACTTTTTGTCGCGGTGCTCGTCCCCGGCCTCGAGCGGCGCCGCCGGCTCGTCGCTGGCGCGGCTCGCGCGTCCTTCCTGCTCTCGGGCGTGCGGCCGGAGATCAATGGGCTCGAGAACCTGCCCGACCGCAGCTGCGTCGTCGTCGCAAACCATGCGAGTTACCTGGACGGCATCCTTCTTAAAGGATTTCTCCCGGCGCGATTTTCATTCGTAATCAAGGGCGAGATGCGTGACGTTCCCATTGCGCACTTCCTGATGCGCCGGTCGGGAGCCCGCTTCGTGGAACGCTTCAAATCGTCGGAAAGCGCCCGCGATGCCCGCCAGATCGTGAAGGCTGCTCGCGGCGGCGAGTCGCTCGGCTTCTTTCCCGAAGGAACCTTTCTCGCGGAACCCGGCGTGGGACGATTCCGGGCCGGCGCCTTCATGGCCGCGATCAAGGGCGGGATGCCCGTCGTGCCGATCGCCATCTCGGGCACCCGGGCGATGCTGGGAGCCGGCCGTGCCCTGCCGCGGCCCGGGCCGATCCGCGTCAACATCCTGGCGCCGATCTTGCCTGACAACGCCGCTTACGGTAATCATCACACGCTCGCGGAAACGGCACGCCAGCGCATACTCTCGGCGCTCGACGAGCCGGATCTGCTTGCGACTTTAGACTAATCAGCCGCAATAATTGTTGCGCTGCATCAAAAATTGCACCAAAGTAGGGAGCCACCCGAAAAAGAGCCCGGAGAAAGCCAATGAGTACGGATCCTGTTGTCATCGTCGCCGCTCGGCGTACACCTATCGGCGCCTTTCAGGGGGCCTTGTCTGACGTAAGCGCAACGGAACTCGGCGCAACTGCCGTCGCTGCCGCCGTCGCCGACTCGGGTGTCGACCCGGCGGACGTCGGCAGGGTGCTCATGGGCTGCGTGCTGCCCGCCGGGCTCGGCCAGGCGCCTGCACGCCAGGCCGCCCTGGGTGCGGGCCTGCCGAAAGGCGTCCCCTGTGCCACGGTCAACAAGATGTGCGGGTCCGGCATGGAAGCGCTGGTGCTCGGCCACGACCTCGTGGAAGCCGGCAGCGCCGCGATCGTCGTCGCCGGCGGCCTGGAATCGATGACCAACGCGCCCTACCTGATGCCCAAGGCGCGCAAGGGTTACCGCATGGGCCACCAGGAGATCCTCGACCACATGTTCTACGACGGCCTGCAGGACATCTACGAGGGTCACATGATGGGCCATTACGCGGAGGCGACGTCGCAGAAGTACGGCTTCACGCGCGAGGACCAGGACGCGTTTGCCATCGAGTCCGTGACGCGAGCCACTCGCGCCGCCGGCGACGGCTCCTTCGATGCCGAGATCACGCCGGTCACGGTCAAGACCCGCAAGGGCGAGCATACGGTCGAGGTTGACGAAGTGCCGGGCACCGTCAGCATCGACAAGATCCCGAATCTGCGTCCGGCGTTCGCGAAGGACGGCACGGTGACCGCAGCCAGTTCGTCGTCGATATCGGATGGTGCGTCTGCGCTCGTCATCATGCGGGCATCGGAAGCCGAGAAACGCGGTCTGGAACCGCTTGCGCGTATTGTCGGGCATTCCGCCTTCGCCCATGAGCCGGCCTGGTTCACGACGGCACCCGTTTACGCTCTGCAGTCGCTGCAGGAAAGCCTGGGCTGGACCCCCGACAATGTCGATATCTATGAGATCAACGAGGCATTCGCCTGCGTCACGATGGCAGCCATGAAAGACTGCGGCATCGATCACGCCAAGGTAAACGTCAACGGCGGCGCCTGCGCGCTGGGCCATCCTATCGGCGCGACCGGTGCACGCATCACGACGACGTTGCTGCATGCGATGCGAGCGCGTAACCTGAAGCGCGGTATCGCAACGCAGTGCATCGGCGGTGGCGAGGCCACCGCGGTTGCCCTCGAGATCGACTAGGAGCAAACATGGATATATCGACCGCCAGGGCCGTCGTTTCCGGCGGCGCCTCGGGGCTCGGCTATGCGACCGCAAAGCGCGTCGTCGACGCAGGCGGCTACGTCGTTTTGCTTGATGTCAATGGCCAGCAGGGTGAAACAAGTGCGGCATCTCTCGGCGAACGCGCAAGATTCGTGCAGACCGACGTTTCCAGCGAAGAGGCGGTTCGCGCCGCCTTGCAGGAGGCAAAAGAGTTTATGGGCGGCATCACGCTGGCCGTCAACTGCGCGGGCGTAGCCACGGCCGGCCGAACGCTCGGCCGCGAGGGTCCCTGGCCCGCCGAAAACTTCAACCGGGTCATCCAGATCAACCTCGTTGGCTCGTACATCGTCACCAAGGAAGCAGCGGCGATTATGCAGCTGAACGAACCCGACGCCCAGGGCGAACGCGGGGTCGTGATCAGCACGGCGTCGATCGCGGCGTTCGAGGGCCAGATTGGACAGGCAGCGTACTCCGCATCCAAGGGCGGCGTGGTCGGCATGATGTTGCCGCTCGCGCGCGAGTTTGCGCAGTTCGGTATCCGCGTCAACACGATCGCCCCGGGCATCTTCAAGACGCCGATGGTGGCCGGCATGCCGGAAGAGGTGCAGGAGTCGCTGGGCAAGCAGGTGCCGTTTCCCCCGCGCCTCGGCGCACCGGAGGAATACGCGGATACGGTCGCGTTCATCTATGGCAATACGATGGTGAACGGCGAGACGATCCGCGTCGACGGCGCCATCCGCATGCAGCCCAAGTAGGAGCATTTCTGTCGCGCGGCCGTGCGGGGGTGTTTCTCTCCGTCATGGCTCGCTGCGCTGCGCTTTACTTCGGTCGACAAACGCCCCGGTGCGCCTGTAGGAGCGCGCCTTGGCGTGCGATCGCGGCTCGAGAGCCGCTCCTACAGGAGACAAATGCTCCGGTCGCCAGCGACCACCGGGCAAGAATCGAATCACATCCCGGAGTAGTTCGGGCCGCCGCCGCCTTCTGGTACCGTCCAGACGATGTTCTGGGTCGGGTCCTTGATGTCGCAGGTCTTGCAGTGCACGCAATTGCTGGGACTGACCTGGAACTGCGGCTGGCCGTCCTTCTCCACGATCTCGTAGACGCCCGCGGGGCAGTATCGCTGCGCCGGCTCATCGTATTTCGGCAGGTTGTATGCCACCGGCACCGACTCGTCCCTGAGCCTCAGGTGCGACGGCTGGTCCTCCTCGTGATTGGTGCTCGACAGGAATACGGAAGACAGCCGGTCGAAACTGATGACGCCGTCCGGTTTCGGGTAGTCGATGCGTTTCGCGTTGGCGGCCTCATCGAGCTGCTCGTGATCGGCGTCCCTGTTGCGCCACGTGAACGGCATCCTGCCAAAAGCGATGTTCTGGTCGATGAACGTGAATGCGGAGCCCCAGAAGGTGCCCAGCTTGTGCAGGCCGGGCCCGAAATTGCGCGCTTTGTGAAGTTCCTTGTGCACCCACGATGCTCGGACGGCGTCACTGTAGGAATCGAGCACGCCCTGCCCTTCGTCGCCGGACGCCAGCGCCCTGTGCACGCTTTCGGCCGCCAGCATACCGGTCTTCATCGCCGTGTGCGCACCCTTGATCTTGATGCCGTTGAGGAAGCCTGCGCCGCAACCCACGAGCATGCCGCCGGGGAAGACGAGGCCGGGCAAGGACTGCAGCCCGCCCTTGTTGACCGCGCGCGCGCCGTAGGCAACCCGGCTACCGCCGTCGAGGTATTGCCGGATCCGCGGGTGATGCTTCCAGCGCTGGAACTCGTCGAAGGGCGCAAGATGAGGATTGCGGTAGCTGAGCGCAATGATGAATCCGAGATACACCTGGTTGTCGGATGCGTGGTAGAGAAAGCCACCGCCCTCGGTGTAATTATCGAGTGGCCAGCCCATGCTGTGCACGACGAGACCTTCATCGTGCCTGTCCGGTTCGACCTCCCAGACTTCCTTGAACCCGATACCGTAATGCTGCGGATCGGCATCCGCGCGTAGATCGAATCTCTGCATCAGCTGTTCGCTCAGATTGCCGCGCACGCCCTCCGCAAAGATCGTGTACTTGCCCCGCAGTTCGTAGCCGGGCTGGTAGCTCGGCTTCTTCTCACCATCCTTGCCGATGCCCATGTCGCTGGTCGCGACGCCCGTGACGCGGCCTTTTTCGTCGTACAGCACTTCCGCGGCCGCAAAACCGGGGAACACATTGACCCCCGCATTCTCCGCCTGTTCGCCGAGCCACTGGCACAGGCGGCCGAGGCTGATGATGTAATTACCTTCGTTGTGCATGGGTCGCGGCACGAACGCCCCGGGCACCTTGATGCCGCCCGAGTCGCTCGTCAGGTAATGGATATCGTCGCCCTTCACGGCCGTCGTGACGGGCGTGCCCTTGTCCCGCCAGTCGGGGTAAAGCTCGTCCAGGGCCGTCGGTTCGAAAACATTGCCAGACAGGATGTGTGCCCCGATCTCGGAGCCCTTCTCGACCACTACGACGGACAGGCTGTTGTCGAGTTGCATGAGCCGGCAAGCGGCGGAGAGGCCGGCCGGGCCGCCTCCGACGATGACGACGTCGAACTCCATGGATTCGCGTTCGGTGGATTCAGTCATGATTGTCCGTTCTTCTTGATGTTGGCTGGCGGTCGCCGCGGACGGTGCGTCTGGCGACTGTGAATGGCGCATTGTAACCTTGACGGCGACGTCCTCACAGAGACAGCCGGCCATTGCTTCATTGAGTATCCGCGACGCTTATGAGCAGCACCTGGTGCAGCACGGTCACGTGCGCGATCCGTCGCAGTCGCGCGTCGTGGAAATGCTCGCCGACCTGCAGCAACGCCTGCTGGCGGCACCGCCGCCGAAATGCGGCTTCGCGAAGCTTTTCTCGCGCGAGCGTCTTTCCATCCAGGCTGTGCCCGGACTGTATCTCTGGGGCGGTGTAGGCCGGGGCAAGACCTTCCTGATGGACTTGTTCTACGAGACGCTTGCGCTGCAGTCGAAGCGCCGCGTGCACTTTCACCGGATCATGAAGGACGTTCACGAGCGGCTCGGCGCCCTGGGTGATATCGAGGATCCCCTCGCCTCGGTCGCGCGCGACATGGCCGAGGAAGCTCGCGTGCTCTGCTTCGACGAATTCTTTGTCAGCGATATCGGCGACGCGATGATACTCGGGCGCCTGCTCCAGGGCCTGTTCGCGCGCGGCGTAACGCTGGTCGCCACGTCCAATACGCGTCCCGACGACCTGTACCGTGACGGTCTGCAGCGGCAACGCTTCATTCCGGCGATCGAAGCACTGAACCAAAACACGCTGGTGGTCGAACTCACGGGCGACACGGATTACCGGCTAAAGCTGCTGCAGCAGGCGGGAACGTACCTTACGCCCGATGACCACCCGGCGCGGACGAGGCTCCACGAATTTTTCCGGGAATCCGCCTCGAGCCAGGTACAGGAAAACCATGAACTCGAGATCAACGGCCGCAAACTGAATACCGTCCGCTGCGCCAGGGGTATCGCGTGGTTCGACTTCTCGGACTTGTGCGACGGGCCGCGCAGCCAGGCGGACTACATCGAAATCGCCCGTTGGTATCCCACGATCATCGTCTCGGGCGTTCCCGAACTCGATGAACTGCGGGAGGACCAGGCACGCCGATTCATCGCTCTCGTTGACGAATTCTACGACCGTCGCGTCAAACTCATCCTGTCCGCCGAACGGCCGGCAGCCGAACTCTATGCCGGGAAGCGCCTGCGTTTCGAGTTCGAGAGGACGGTCAGCCGGCTGATCGAAATGCAGTCGCTGGAATACCTGCACCTGCCCCATCTTGCCTGACTGCGGCTATCGTGAGGTTCCGCAGTTGAATGGACACCGGCTTGTGGTTACTGTTCTACAGGCAAGGCGCGATAAACAACGAGAACGACGATGACCGACGAGCTTATCCTCGAGGATTTCCTGCCCTACCGGCTGTCCGTGCTGTCACATACCGTGAGCACCAAAATAGCGGGCGTCTACGACAAGCGCTTCGGCCTGACCATCCCGGAGTGGCGCGTGATTGCCATTCTGGGACGCTTCCCCGGACTTTCCGCGGTCGAGGTCGCGGAACGCACCATGCTCGACAAGGTGGCGGTCAGCCGCGCGGTGACCAAGCTCATCAAGAACGGCCGCCTGGATCGCGAATTCGCGGATGCCGACCGGCGCCGCTCCATTCTCAACCTGTCGGAGGAAGGCAAGCGCGTGCACGACGAGGTTGCACCGCTCGCGTTGCAGTTCGAACGGGACCTGCTGCACGGTCTCAGCGACCAGGACATCGAGGTTTTCAACGTCGTGATGGAGCGCCTGCTCGCCAAGGCCCGCCTCCTCGGCACACCCTGACAATTCCGTTGCTCCAGTTTAGTGCGTAGAATAGCGCCGCCCGACAACGACAAGCGTTCGCGCTGCCATCCGCAGCCGGAGAGTCAAGAGTGACACGAACCGAATATCGCCGGGGAAGCGACGTCAGGGAAAGGATCGTCGACGCGATCGTGGCTTCCAGGGTGCAATCCGACATCCTGAAAGACCGGCGCCAGATCAAGCTCTTCCTTCGTCATTACTTTGCCGATGTCCCCTACGAAGACCTGCAGGGCCGGGTCGAGAAGATTATGGCGCGCGCGGCGCTTGATCACCTGGAGTTCGGCACCGTGAGGCACAAGGGTCAGCCCCTGGTGCGATTCTTCAATCCGACGGTGGAAAGCCACGGCTACGAGTCAGCCTTCTCCTTCATCGAGATGGTGAATGACGACATGCCGTTTCTCGTCGACTCGGTGTTCGCGGCGATCAACCGCCAGGGTCTCGCTGTCCATATCACCGTCCATCCGATCATCCGCGTCGTCAGGAACAAGCGCGGCAGGATCGAGAGAATTGCGCAACCGGGCGAAGAGGCGGGCGTGGTCGAGTCGCTCATACGATTCGCGATCGACAAGGAAACGGATGCACAACAGATCAAGCTGTTGCAGCAGGAGATTCTCAAGGTCCTCTCCGATGTGCGCATCGCGGTGCGCGATTGGCCCCGGATGCGCGAAAAGATGTCCGAGGCGCGCGAACTCCTCGAGTTCGGGCCGTCGGGGGTCGATGAGGAGCTTCGCGAGGAGAGCCAGAAGCTCCTCGAGTGGATGGTCGGTGACCATTTCACGTTTCTCGGCTATCGCGAGTACAAGCTCCGCTACCGCAAGGAAAAGATATTTCTGCGACCCGTCGAGGGCAGCGGCCTCGGGCTGCTGTCACACGATGAACGGGGTCAGAACAAAACGGTTGAACTGACCCGCGAAATGCAGCGCCTGGCGCGCTCCAGGGACTGGCTGATCCTGACCAAGGCAAACTCCCGCTCCACCGTTCATCGGCACGTGTACCTCGACTATGTCGGCATCAAGGAGTTCGACAAGTCCGGAAAGGCGGTCGGCGAGCGCCGTTTCATCGGCCTGTTTACGTCGGCCGCATACAGCGAAAGCCCGCGCAATATTCCCTTGCTGCGACACAAGGTGAAGAAAGTCATCGAGCGGTCCCGCGTGGCGGCGACGGGCCATCGGGGCAAGGCGTTGCTTCACATTCTCGATACTTTCCCCCGCGACGAGTTGTTCCAGAGTTCCATTCCCGACCTGTCGCGTACGGCGATCGGCGTCCTCAATCTGCAGGACCGTCAGCGGGTGCGTTTCTTCTTGCGACGCGACACGTTCCGGCGATTTTTTTCCTGCCTCGTATTCGTACCCCGTGAACGCTACACCACGGCCGTCCGGCGGCGGATCGAGCAGGTGCTGAAGGAGGCGTTCGAGGGAACCTCGGTCGATTCCAGCGTAGAGATTTCTGAATCGCCGCTCGCCCGCCTGCACACGATCGTGCGGACACCGCCGCGTGAACGTCCACGAATCAGCATGCAGGATATCGAGGCGAGGCTCGCGGAGGTCGTCGTCAGCTGGTCGGACATGCTGCGTACCGAGATGCTCGATGCCTTCGGTGACGATGAGGGGCACAAGCTGTTCCGGATTTACGGCAACATATTCCCGGCGGGTTACCAGGCCGAGACCGAGCCCAAGGATGCCTGCAGCGACATCAGTTCCATCGACAAGATGTTGATGTCGGGACTCAGCCGTTCAGTTGAGCTCTACAGGCCCTCGGATGCCGCCCCTGGCTTCCTGCATTTCATAATCTTCAGCGCCGAGGAACCTCTGGCGTTGTCCGTCGCCTTGCCGATCCTGGAAGGCATGGGCCTTGAAGTTCACACCGAGCACCCGTACGAACTCAAGCGGCAGGAAGGCAATCCGTTCTGGATCCAGGTATTCAACCTTCGCCACGAAAGCGGTTCCGATGTCGATGTCGAAGAAGCATCGGAGCGATTCGAAGATTGTTTCATGAAGGTCCTTACCGGCAAAGCCGAGAACGACGGTCTGAATCGACTCATCTTGAGTGCAGAACTCGATTGGCGCGAGACGGCATTGTTCCGTTGTTATGCGAAGTACCTGCAGCAACTCGGCATGCCGTTCTCCCAGGACTACATGGAGGACGTACTCGTCGCGCATGCCCGTCTGGTCGGCCTGCTGACCGAACAATTCAAGGCGATGTTCGAACCGAATCTGAGCAAGGCGCAAAGAACGCGGCGATTGAATGCGGCAGAACCTGCGATCCGCCGCGAGGTCGGCAAGGCCAAGAACGTCGATGAAGATCGTATCCTGAATGCGTTTGCGGGTGCCTTCAACGCGACGCTGAGAACCAATTACTATCTGCCCGGCGACTCCGACGGGCACCGCGATTGCATCTCCATAAAACTCGACCCGTCCCGGCTTCCAGAAGCGCCTTTGCCGCGGCCCAAGTACGAGATTTTCCTTTACTCGCCGGAAGTAGAGGGCGTGCATCTCCGGGGCGGCGATATCGCCCGCGGTGGTCTGCGCTGGTCCGACAGGCGTGAGGACTTCCGTACCGAGGTCCTGGGGCTGATGAAAGCACAGGTCGTCAAGAACACGGTCATCGTACCGACCGGCGCAAAAGGCGGTTTCTTTTGCAAGCGCATGCCCACTGACGATCGCGAAGCGATCATGAAGACGGGCATTGCCTGCTACAGGACGTTCATCGGCGGCCTGCTCGATATCACCGACAACGTCATCGACGGCAGGGTCGTCACGCCCGAGGGCGTGATCCGGCGTGACGGCGATGACCCGTATCTCGTCGTCGCCGCCGACAAAGGTACCGCGACGTTTTCGGATATCGCGAACGAGATTTCGCAAAGCTACGATTTCTGGCTCGACGACGCGTTCGCTTCGGGCGGCTCTGCGGGCTACGACCACAAGAAGATGGGCATCACGGCCCGCGGCGCGTGGGAAGCCGTGAAGCGCCATTTCCGTGAGCAGGGGCTGAATACGCAGAAGGATCCTTTCACGGTCATCGGCATCGGCGATATGAGTGGCGACGTGTTTGGCAACGGCATGCTTTTGTCGCGCAAGATCAAGCTGGTTGCCGCGTTCAACCACCTGCACATCTTCCTCGATCCGGACCCGGACACGGCTGCCAGCTTCAAGGAGCGCCAGCGGCTGTTCAAGCTGCCGCGATCCGGCTGGACGGATTACGACGACAGGGTGATTTCCAAGGGCGGCGGTGTGTTTTCCCGGCAGGCGAAGACCATTCGCCTGAGCAAGGAAGCGCGGGCGATGCTCGAAACGGAGCGGACATCGATGCAGCCCGACGAGCTGATTCGGGCGATACTCCGGATGCCCGCCGACCTTCTGTGGAACGGCGGCATCGGCACCTACGTCAAGGCGAGCACGGAAAGTCATGCCGATGTCGGCGATCGCGGCAGCGACAACGTACGCATCAATGCCGACGAGCTGCGGTGCAAGGTCATAGGCGAAGGCGGCAATCTCGGGTTGACGCAACGGGCACGCATCGAGTTCAGCCTGAACGGCGGTCGCGTCAATGCCGACTTCATCGACAACTCTGCCGGCGTGGACAGTTCCGACCGCGAGGTCAACATCAAGATCCTGCTGAGCGACGTCGCCAAGAAGAAAGGCATGACGCGCGAAAAGCGAAATGAGCTTCTCGCCTCGATGACCGACGATGTCGCGAACTATGTATTGCGCAACAATTACATGCAGACTCAAGCGCTCAGCATGAGCGAACTGCGGTCTTTGGAGCGCATCGACGAGATCGGCCGGGTCATCACCGGCCTGGAGCGCAGCGGTCTGCTCGACCGTGACCTCGAATTCCTCCCTGACGATCAGGAGATCGAGGAACGCAAGGCGCGCAAACAGGGCATGACGCGGCCGGAGCTCGCCGTCGTGCTGAGCTACGCCAAGATCGACGTTTACAACGCTCTTACCGCGCACAAGGCAACGCTCGAGGACTTTTTGAAAAGGCACCCGATGCGCTACTTCCCGGAAATCCTGCGCCGCCGCTACATGGAGTTCATCCTGACGCACCGCCTGAGCCCGCAGATTCTCGCGACCCTCATCGCCAACGACATTGTCAACCGCATGGGACCCGCATTCGTGAAGCGGGTGCAGCTCGATACGGGAGCCGACGTGGTGACGATTGCGCGCGCCTACACGGTGGCTCGCCAGATCGTCCGCGCAGGCGCACTCAATCGGACGATCGAGGAGCTGGACAACGAGATCCCTGCGTCCGCACAGATGTCCATGCTGTTCGAACTCTCCCGCACCCAGCGTCACGCGACCTACTGGATAATCGAGCACTACGGCGACTACGTGGACATCGACGGCCTGGTCGACCGGCTCAAGGACGGAATGGCGACCGTCTACGGGCGGACGGGCGGCATCATGTCGGCGGCAGCCCGGGAGCGCCACGCAAACGCGATGAAGAATTACGTCCGTATGGGCGTGCCCGAGAAACTGGCCGACAAGATGGCCGCACTCCTGCTGACGCGTGCAGGGCTCGACATCACGGATCTCGCTGCTACGCACAAACGGGATGTCATCGAATCCGCCCGCGTCTACTCGATCTTCAATGACAGGCTCGGAATATTCGCTCTGCATGCCGGCGCAGAGGACGTCAAGGTAAAGGGGCGCTGGCAGGCGACGGCACGCAGCAACCTGCGCGACGAGTTTTTCCAGATCCGCCGCGACATGGCGGCGGACATCCTGAAGAAGCGCAGCAAGAAGAATATCGAGCGACTCGTCGATGAGTGGTTACAGGAACGCAGCGCGAAGGTCGAGCGCTTTACCGGCATGCTCGACGAGATGAAGTTGCGCGGTGTGTTCGACATCGCAACGTTGTCGGTTGCAGCCAAGGAACTGCGCGAACTCGTTGGCAACTAGGAACAAGCCAACGATTCGAATAATCGAATTGCAAACGGAGACAACATGGCTGGCAAGCTGATTCTCTGCCGTCACGGCCAGAGTGACTGGAACCTGAAGAACCTGTTCACAGGCTGGACCGACGTGGACCTGACCGAGCAGGGAATCGAAGAAGCGGTGGAAGCCGGACGCACGGTGGCCGGCCTCGACTACGATATCGATATTGCCTACACCTCGGTACTGAAACGCGCGATCCGCACCTTGTGGCTGATGCTCGACGAGATGGACCGGATGTGGATCCCGGTCGTGCGCGACTGGCGTCTCAACGAGCGCCATTACGGCGCGCTGCAGGGGCTCAACAAGGCGGAAACCGCGGCGAAGTACGGCGATGAGCAGGTACACATCTGGCGGCGCAGCTATGATATCCCGCCGCCGGAACTCGATACCGACGACGAGCGGCATCCGTCGCACGATCCTCGCTACGCGGGGATCGGCAACCTTCCCGGCACCGAGTCGCTGGCCCTGACGCTGGACCGCGTGCGCCCCTGCTGGGAGGAAAAGATCGCGCCCGAGTTGCGCGCCGGCCGCAACGTCCTCATCGCGGCGCACGGCAACAGCCTGCGCGCGCTCGTGAAGATGCTCGACGACATATCGGACGAGGAAATAACGGGTTTCAATATCCCGACCGGGATTCCGATCGCCTACGATCTCGACGACGCGCTGAAGCCGCGGTCGCGGGAGTTCCTCGGCGACCCGGAAACTGTCGCGCAGGCGGCTGCGGCCGTGGCCGCCCAGGGAAAGGCAAAGGGCTGAGCCTGCCGGTCGACGCCGCTCAGACCTGCAGCCGCGGGTCGGAGCGTGGCTTCGATGCGTCCGTATCGACGACGCGGATCAGTCCCTCCTGCGCCGTTGACGCAACCAGCATGCCGTCCTCGGTAAACAATTGCCCCCGCGCAAAACCGCGTGCGCCGGCGGCGTTGGGGCTCTCGATCGCATAGAGCAACCAGCGGTCCGCGCGGCAGCTGCGATGAAACCACAAGCCGTGATCGAGACTCGCCATGATCACTCTGCCGGAGACGAACTTTAGCCCGTGCGGAAGCACGCTTGCGCCGAGCAACTCGTAGTCCGAGACATAAGCGAGCAGGTTCTGATGCAGGGCCGGATCGTCGGGCAGCGCGTCGACGGCCCGTATCCAGCAGTGCTTGACGGGCGGCAGGTTCACGGGCTCGGTAAAGCTGATACGTTCGACCGGCCGGAACTCGAACGGTCGCTGCGCGGTCAGGAAGCGCCGCATCTTCATCGGCACATTCTCGAGCACCTCGGCCGGCACGTCGAACAGGTCTTTCAGTCCGTCCGGCCCGGGCACATCGGGCATTTCGGCGTGGTGTTCCAGGCCCTCCTCGGGTTGCTGGAAGGATGCGGCCAGGTTGAAGATCGGCCGACCGTGCTGGATGGCGACGACGCGGCGAGTCGAGAAGCTGCCGCCGTCGCGGGCACGATCGACCTCGTAGATGATCGGCCTGGTCATGTCGCCGCGACGCAGGAAATAGGCGTGCAGGGAGTGCGCTACCCTGTCCTCGACCGTATGCTGGGCGGCGGACAGCGCCTGGCCCAGCACCTGACCGCCGAACACCTGTGCGCTCCCGATATCGCGGCTGTCGCCACGGAAGATATTGTCTTCGATGCGCTCGAGCTGCAGCAGCGCGATCAGGTCTTCGAGTACGGAGTGCATCGCGCCGCTATCGCGATCACCTAGTCGGCGGCACGGCCACCGTCGACCGCCACGCCGGTGCCGCTCACGAACACGGCATCGTCACTCGCGAGGAACAGCACGACCTTGGCGACGTCGACCGGCTCGCCGAGGCGCTTCGCGGCCGAACTCGAGATACAGAAATCGCGCAGCGCCTTGTCCTTGCGAAATACCGCGCGGCTCTCGGGCGTCATTATCGCGCCCGGCTGAACGTGGTTCGCCGTGATCCCGAAGCTTCCGGTCTCGGCCGCGAGCGCGCGCGAGATTGCAGCGAGGTCCTGCTCCGCCCGCTGACTTGCCTCCCTGGCACCGGCGGCAAATACGCTGCGCAGAAAACCGATGTTGATGATGCGCCCGGCCGGACTCTTCTTCAGGTACGGTAATGCCGACCGGCACAATGCCATGATGAGTTCCGCACGCTTGCGCAGCAATTCATCCAGCCCGGATCCGTCCTCGCCGATCGGCACATCCGGATTCAGCGGAAACTCGTTGACGAGGATGTCGAGTGCGCCGAGTCTCTCGAATGCTTCCTCTACCAGGGCGGGGATGCTTTCAGGTTCATTCAGCTCCGCCGCGAGGCCGTGTATGCCGCGGACCGACGCGAAATGCTGCTCGACGCCGCTCCTCGAACTGTCGACGGCGAGCACTTCCGCGCCGTGTTTGATGAGCGTCCTCGCGACGGCCTCGCCGACCCCCCCCGCGGCGCTCGTCACAAGGGCCTTCATTCCGTACAGCCGCAACGGTTCGGCCATGTTAACTCCTTGCCCAGTCGAAAAGCGCTGAGCGCCGCGAACGGCGTTCAGTCAGGGAGCCGATAGTCGGCCAATTGCTTGCGTAATTCAATCTTGCTTATCTTGCCGGTGGCGGTATGTGGCAGCTCGTCGACGAAAACAACGTCGTTGGGCACCCACCAGGTCGCAACCTTGCCATCGAAATACGCCAGCATCTCATCCCTGCTGATTTCCTCGCCGGCTGCTTTCACGACGACCAGCACCGGGCGCTCGGTCCACTTCGGATGCGCCACGCCGATCACGGCGGCTTCGGCGACCGCCGGATGGTCCATCGCGGTATTTTCCAGCTCGATCGAGCTGATCCACTCACCTCCCGACTTGATTACGTCCTTGGTGCGGTCGGTGATCGCCAGGTAACCCTGCGCATCGATCGTCGCGACGTCGCCCGTATCGAACCAGCCATCATCCGTGTGCGCACCGCCGCCGCCGTCGAGCTTGAAGTAATCGCTGCAAACCCACGGGCCGCGAACCTGCAGGGCACCGAAAGCGTCACCGTCCCACGGCAGCTCGTTTCCTTCATCGTCCACGATGCGCAGTTCGCAGCCGAAAATGCCGCGCCCGGCCTTCGTCGCAAGATCCAGCTGCTCGTCCTTCGACAGGCCCTCGAGACCCGCCTTGATCGTGTTGACGGTACCGATCGGACTCGTCTCCGTCATGCCCCACCCCTGGCGCAGTTCGACGCCGTGCTTGTCGCGGAATGTCTCGATCATTGCTCGCGGCACCGCGGCTCCACCGACGAGCGACTGCTCGAGCTTCTCCAGCCGCTTGCCGGTCTTCTCGGTGTATTGCAGCAGTGCCAGCCAGACCGTCGGAACGCCGAACGCCTTGGTCACGTCTTCGCTGTCGATGAGTTCGTAGAGCGCTTCGCCGTCGCCCATCTTCGGTCCTGGAAGCACGAGTTTCGCCCCCGCCATCAGCGCCGTGTACGGGATGCCCCAGGCATTGACGTGAAAGAAGGGCACAACGGGCATGACGACATCACGACTCGACGCTCCGGCGACGTCGACCGCCAGGGTCGCGTAGGCATGCAATATCGTGGCGCGGTGGGTATACAGCACACCCTTGGGATTGCCGGTGGTTCCCGAGGTGTAGCAGAGCGCCGAAGCCGAGCGCTCATCGAGTTCCGGCCATTCGAAGTCCGGCGACTCCGACGCAAGCAGTGTTTCGTAACACATGACGTTGGGTAGCGAGGTATCCGGCATGTGGGCTTCGTCGGTCATGACGATGAATCCCTCGACATTGGGGATCTTGTCGGCGACTGCTTCCAGCAGGGGCACGAACATCGCATCGACGCAGACGAAGCGGTCCTCGGCATGATTGATGATGAACACAATCTGTTCAGGGAACAGCCGGGGATTGATCGTGTGGCAAACGTATCCGCTGCCGCTGACGCCGTAGTAAATCTCCAGGTGCCGATAATCGTTCCAGGCGAGCGAGGCGACGCGATCGCCCTGCTTTACGCCGAGACGCTCGAGCGCATTCGCGAGTCTCCTTGAGCGCCCGATCGCTTCGCGGAACGTATAGCGATGCCGCGGGTCATCTGCCGTAACCGAGACGATCTCGCGATCGCCGTGGAATCTTTCGGCATGCTGCGCGATCGAGGAGATCAGCAGCGGGGTATCCATCATCAGACCTTTCATGACGGTATGTCCTTGTTGTTATCCAGATATCGGGCGGCCATCGCAAAGCTGCAACGTGCTATGCTAGTCGGCGCCGTATTGCTTTCAGGTTAACACCAAAAGCTACTGATTTTGAAGAACAAATAGAGCCGGGCCCGGAAATCGGCCGGGCCTGCCATCGAGCATGAACGAAACCACATTGAAGGTCGGTATTGCCCAGATCGCACCGGTCTGGCTGGACCGCGACGCTACGACGGCCAAGGTCGCTGATTGGATCCGCAAGGCGGCTTCACGGAACTGTGGGCTGGTCGTATTCGGGGAAGCCCTCATACCGGGCTATCCGTTCTGGGTAGAGCGAACCGATGGGGCGCGTTTCGAGTCCGAACTGCAGAAGGAGCTGTACCGCCATTACGTGGAGCAGTCAGTGTGCATCGAGGCCGGCGACCTCGACCGGATTACCGCGGCGGCGCGAGAAAACGCGATCGCCGTATACGTCGGTGTCATTGAGCGTGCGGCCAACCGCGGCGGACACAGCGTGTATGCGAGCATGGTCTACGTTGACGCCAATGGCGAGATCGGTTCCGTGCACCGCAAGTTGATGCCGACCTACGAGGAGCGCCTCGTCTGGGCGATCGGGGACGGGCACGGCCTGCGCACCCACAAGCTCGGCCCGTTTACGGCCGGCGGTCTCAATTGCTGGGAGAACTGGCTGCCGCTGGCGCGCTCGGCGCTCTACGCCCAGGGCGAGGACCTGCACGTCGCGATCTGGCCGGGCAATCGGCGCAATACCGAGGACATCACACGTTTCATTGCGCGCGAGGGGCGCTGCTTCGTCGTCTCGGTGTCCGGGCTGATGCGCAAGACCGACATCCCGGATTCGTTGCCCCGGGCGGAGCTGCTGGGCGAATCGGCGGACGAAGTCATGGCGAATGGCGGCTCCTGTATCGCGGCACCGACCGGCGAGTGGTTGCTCGCGCCGGAGACGGGCGAGGAATCTTTGCGCGTCGCGGAACTCGACCACCGGATCGTGCTCCAAGAGCGGCACAACTTCGATGTTGCAGGCCACTATTCGCGGCCGGACGTCACCCGGCTGCTGGTCGACCGGCGGCGCCAGTCGACTGCAGCGTTCTCGGACGAGTAATGAAATACCTGTCACCACTCGCTTGCAGCCTTTTGCTCGGCGCATCGGCGACTGACGCCACCGAGCTGCCGGACGGTTACTGGCCCGCGGACCGGACGCAGCCGATACTCGATGCCAGGCGCAGGATCACGCTGGCCCCGGATCTCGGGCAGCTCTCGCCGGCCGAGCTGCAGGCGGTGGACGCCTTGATCGAGGCCGGACGCATAATGCATACGCTCTACGAGCAGCAGCTGCACGAGGAAGCGCTGGATGCCAGACAGCGCCTCGAGGACTTACACGAGTCGGCTGCGGCACCGGACTCGACGCAAAGCCTGCTCGATCTCTACTACCTGTCAAAAGGACCGGTCGCTACGACGCTCGACAATGAACGGCTCCCCTTCCTGCCCGTCGGTGCCCCGCATCCAGGGAAGAACGTCTACCCTGCCGGCCTGACTCGCGAGGAGATCGATGACTTCCTCGAGGCGAATCCGGCGGCACGTGATTCGCTGCTCGCCGTGCGTACAGTCGTCCGCCGGACCAGCGCAGCGAACATCGACGGCGACCTGTCACGGCTGGACGAATTTCCCGCTGTCGCGGCGCTTCACCCCGGCTTACGCGAGCGGCTCGAGGCGCTCGACGAGAACCTCGACTCGCTGTATGCCGTTCCGTATGCACTCGCCTACGCACCCGAACTCCGGGAAGCGCGGCGGCACCTGGAACGGGCGGCAGCCGCCATTGAGGACGAAGCGCCGGACTTTGCCGCCTATCTTCGAAATCGCAGCCGCGATCTTCTCTCCGGCGACTACGAGTCGGGCGATGCATCGTGGGTGACCGGTCGCCTGGGAAAGCTGAATCTGCAGTTCGGAAGTTACGAGACCTACGATGATTCCCTGCTCGGTATCAAGGCGTTTTATAGCGCCAGCCTGCTTGCACGCGACGAGGCAAAAAGCCGGGCGCTTGCCGCCGCGATGACGGAATTGCAGTCGATCGAGGATGCGCTGCCCTACGAGCACCGGAAGCGAGTTCGCTCGCACATTCCCGTGGGTGTCTATAACGTGGTCGCCGATTTCGGACAGGCACGCGGCGCGAACACGGCCACGATCCTGCCGAACGATGCAGATCACGCTCGCAAGTACGGCCGCATCGTGCTGATTCGCAACAACATACTGGCGAATCCGGCAATTTTCGAAAACAACAGGCAACGGTTCAGCACCGTCGTCGATCCGGCGTTTCGCGAACACCTGACGATCGACGGCGGCTTCAACCGTACGCTCTGGCACGAGATCGGCCACTATCTCGGCGTGAGTACGACGGCCGACGGCCGCAGCCTCGGGGCAGCGCTCGCCGACTACGCCGACCTCGTCGAGGAAATGAAGTCCGACCTGGTGTCGCTGCACGCTGCACCGACATTGCTCGAAATCGGCTACTACGACGACCGGGGCCTGCGTGCTCATTATGCCGACGGCATCCGGCGGACGCTGCAGCTCGTGCAGCCGAGACCCGAACAGCCGTACCAGAATATGCAGCTGATGCAGTTCAACTACTTCATGGAACACGGCCTTATCGAGCCGCGCGGCGGCGAGGCGTTGCTGGCCATCAATTACGACCGCTACCACGAAGCGGTGAGTCAACTGCTCAGCGAGGTCCTGCAGCTGCAATGGGCCGGCGACTACGACGCGACGAAAGCGTTTGTCGAACGCTGGAATTACTGGGACGAACGCGTGCACGGCCGGCTCGCCGGGCTCATGCAGGAGCAGGTGCGCTACCGGGGTACAATGGTGCGCTACGCAATCCTCGAACAGTGAGGACGGAGGCACGTTGCCATGGCGTCACGCTACAACAACATTCTCGAAACCATCGGCGGCACGCCGATCGTGCGACTGAATAAGATTCCGCCCGACCACGTCAATTTGTACGTGAAGGTCGAGTCCTTCAATCCGATGGGCTCTGTCAAGGATCGCCTCGCGCTGGGCGTCATCGAGGATGCCGAGCGGCGCGGCGCGCTGCGTCCGGGGCAAACCGTCATCGAGGCGACCAGCGGCAATACGGGAATCGGGCTCGCGATGGTGTGCGCCTGCAAGGGTTATCCGCTCGTCGTGACGATGGCCGAGAGTTTCAGCATCGAGCGGCGCAAGCTGATGCGCTTTCTGGGCGCCAGAGTTGTGCTCACGCCCGCCTCTCTCAAGGGCAGCGGCATGCTGGCCAAGGCGGTCGAACTGGCCGAGAAACACGGCTGGTTCCTGGTGCGCCAGTTCGAGAACGAGGCGAACGCCAATGCGCATTCGCGAACGACCGCACCCGAGATCCTGGAAGCATTTTCGGATACGAAGCTCGACTACTGGGTTACGGGTTACGGAACGGGCGGTACACTCAAGGGCGTGTCGCGCATGTTGAGGCAGGCAAGTCCGGAAACGCGGATCGTCGTCTGCGAACCGGACAATTCGCCGATCCTCGGCAGCGGCATACCGCAGGAACGCATGGCCGACGGCTCGCCGAAGGACAGCCACCCGCTGTTTCGCCCGCACCTGATGCAGGGCTGGACGCCGGACTTCATTCCGCGGCTGACGGAAGATGCTATCGACGCGAAATACATCGATGAGATACTGCCGATTAACGGCGACGACGCCATGAGGCTGTCGCGGTCGCTCGCGACGCAAGAAGGCATCTTCGTCGGCATATCCGCCGGCGCGACCCTCGCGGGCGCGATGGCCGTGGCGGAGAAGGCCGAGCCCGGCGCAAACATTCTCTGCATGCTCCCGGACACGGGAGAACGTTACCTGACCACACCCCTGTTCGAGGACATCCCGGCGGATATGACGGCGGAAGAACTGGAGATCTCGCGATCGACGCCGAACTACCGCTTCGACACGCCCCCGCCCGCGCCACCGGCGGATGACGCAGAGGAAGACAAGGCCGCTGCGCCGGCCGATGCGCTGGCGTTCCTCGACGAGGCGACGCACGATCCCGACAACCCGGTCGTCCTGTTCGCGCTGGAATGGTGCGAATTCTGCTGGTCGGTGCGCAAGATGTTTGCGGAATACGATATCCCGTACCGCTCCATCGACCTGGATTCCGTCGAGTACCAGAAAGACAACAAGGGCGGCAAGATACGCGCGGCTTTGCTCGATCGGACAGGCCTGAAGACGATTCCGCAGATATACATCGGCGGCGAACACATAGGCGGCGCGACCGAGCTGTTCGACGCCTGCAAGGACGGCACGATGGCCAGGCTGCTGGATCAGTCGAACGTTTCGTGGAATACGGCGGTAGAGAGGGACCCTTATGCCTTCCTTCCCGGCTGGCTGCATTCGCGCTGAAAAGCGCCGGGTAACGGGACCTAATCGCCGAAGAAATACATCCCGAGCGTCTCGGCAACGCAGGCGGGCTTGCGCTCGTTTTCCACTTCGATACGCGTTTCCGACGTCAGCAACAGCGCCCCCGCGCGTCGCCGTGCCTGCAGCACGGTCGCGCGTGCACGCACGCGGTCGCCGGCCCGCACCGGCGTGTAGAAACGAACCTTGTTGACACCGAAATTGATCGCCCGGGCCAGGTTTTCGATTTCGACGAAATTGCCGGTGAGCGCAGGGATCAATGCCAGGGTGAGATAGCCGTGGGCGATGGTCTTACCGTCGGGCATCTGCGCCACCGCACGCTCGGTGTCCACGTGGATCCACTGGTAATCGCCGGTTGCTTCGGCGAACTGGTCGATCCGGTTCTGATCAATGACCACCCAGTCGGACAGACCGACCTCGACACCCTCCAGTGCTTTTGCATCTTCGATGGAACTGATGACGTGCAATTGGCTTTCCCTGCTGGCCCGACCGCGTAAGAGATACACATAAGGCTTCGCCGCCGCAAGTTTTCTGCCGGTATTTTTGTGCCACGCCGGGTGCGCCAAATACAATGCGTACCGTGGACGACGGAATCATCGATGCCTGACACAGTGCCGACGAGTAAAGACAGGTTGGTGTTTGCCGCGGTGCTGGCGGCAGGCGAATCGCGCCGTTTCGGACGCAGCAAGCAGCTCGAGACATTCGACGGCAAGCCACTGGTGCGTCGTGCCGCCGACCTGGCTCGCGACGCATGCGGCGATCGTAGCGTTCTCGTTGCCGGTTACGAGAGCACTGCCGTCGCTGCAGCAACCGGTGATGCCCTCCAATACCTGGTCGTCAACGATCGTTTCGCCGAAGGCATCGGCGGCTCGATCGCGCTCGCCGCAAAGACGCTGTCACACGTTGCCGACGCCATGCTGTTGCTGTTCGCCGACCAGCCACTGATCACGCCCGGTCACCTGCAGGCGCTGATCGACACCTGGAGCGGTGCCGACGACGAAATCGTAGCGACGGCATTCTCGGGAACCACCGGGCCACCGGTGCTGTTCCCGAGCGGCGCCTTCGAAGCCCTCGGCAAGCTCTCGGGCGAAAAGGGGGCGAAAAGCGTGCTCCGGGACCCGCATTTCGACGTCAGAACAGTCCCGTTCGAAGACGCAGCAATCGACATCGACACACCGGCTGACCTGGAGAATCTCCAGAGATAATTCATCGCGCGCCGAGGCGCGCTACTGCGGTAGCCGTCAGGCCAATCCTCGCGAAAACGGCGCAGGGGCTTCGGGATGATTTGTTGCGCGAGGTAAAGCGCAGCGAAGCGAGCCATGAGCGCAAAAAAACATCCCGAAGCCGGCCCAAACGTCCCAGCAAGTCAAACGTGCGCTGCGCCGACGAGCAGGTCGGTTCTCAGGACCCGTGTGCGTGCTCGGCGCAACGCTCGCAGTTCACCCAGCCTGAATCGCCGTTCGTGTAATGCTCTTTCTTCCAGATCGGCAGGCGATGCTTGAGCTCGTCGATGATGTAGCGGCAGGCCTTGAACGCCTCGTCGCGGTGCGCGGACGCGACGCCGACCCAGACGGCACAGTCGCCGATCTCGAGCATCCCGGTCCGGTGGACGCAATGCGCGTGCAGGTTGGGGAATTTCTCGGCGGCCTCGGCGAGTATCTTCTCGCCTTCCGCGACCGCCACGGGCTGGTAGCCTTCGTACTCGAGCCGCAGAACCTCGTGCCCCTCATTCTCGTTGCGCACCCAGCCTTCGAAGGCGCAGTAGCCGCCCGCTGCAGGATCGAAAAGCTCGCGGCGCAGCGCATCCGGATCGATCGGGTCGGTCGTCATGCGGATCATGTCAGCCGCCCGCCACAGGGGGAAACAGCAGCACGGTGTCGCCGTCCTCGACCGGCGTGGTCCAGTCCGCCATCTCGTCGTTGATCGCAACCTTGCAGTGCCCCGCCGGTTCCGACGAGCCGTGCCGGCCCTTCGTGTGCTCGAAGACGTCGGCGGCGGTTGTCGCGTCCAGGGACAAGGTCTCCTCGTCGATGCCGGCCTGTTCCCGGAACATAGCAAAATAACGCACGGTGATTGTCTTCATGCGGTCTTCTCCAGCCTAGCCGCCACGATGGAAATCCTGCTTGCCGCCGGTCTTCATCATCAGCCGCGTTTCGCTGATGACGATGTCGTGCGACAGCGCCTTACACATATCATAAACAGTCAATGCGGCGACACTGGCGCCCGTCAGCGCCTCCATCTCCACGCCGGTCTTGTGGGTCACCTTGCAGCGGCAATCGATCACGGCCCGGTCACCATCCATTGTGATCGCCACATCGCAGTTGTCGAGCCCCAGCGGGTGGCAGAACGGTATAAGTTCGTGCGTTTTTTTCGCCGCCATGACGCCGGCGATGATCGCCGTGGCAAATACGGGGCCCTTCCTGCTTTGTATTTCGTCGCCGTCGAGGGCAGCGAGCACTTCCTTCGGCAGTACGACGATAGTGCGGGCGTGCGCCTCGCGAGCCGTAACGGCCTTGTCGCCGACATCGACCATCGTGGGACGGTTTTTCTCGTCGACGTGACTCAGTTCAGCCACACTAATCTCCTGTCTTGTAGGTTCGGCTCCGGCGCCGAATCGATTCTCATTCCCACATTTTGCACGATTGGCTCGATCCTTTGAACGCATTCTGTGACAATCCCCCCCCCAAACGCCGTACCCCGCATACGAGGAGCAGCATGGATGTTACGCTGAGCGATGAGGACCTTGCCTTCCGCGAGGAAATCCACGCCGTATTTCGAGACGAATTCCCGGACGACATTCGCCGCAAACGAGACAAGGGCGTGCCGATGGAGCGCGGGGACCTCGTCCGCTTCCAGCAGTGGCTGCACGAGCGCGGCTGGGCCGGGGCCAACTGGCCGGTCGAGTACGGCGGCACAGGCTGGACGCCGGTGCAGAAGTACATCTTCGCGACCGAGATGGCCGAAGCCAACGCGCCGCCCATCGTGCCATTCGGCCTCAGCATGGTCGGTCCCGTCATCTATACCTTCGGTAGCGAAGAGCAGAAGAAGCGCTTCCTGCCCGACATCCTCGCGAGCAAGGTGTGGTGGTGCCAGGGATACTCCGAGCCGGGGGCCGGTTCGGATCTCGCGTCGCTGAAGACGCGCGCGGAACTGGCGGGCGACCACTACGTCCTGAACGGCACCAAGACCTGGACCACGCTCGGCCAGCACGCGGACTGGATATTCTTGCTTGCCAGGACGAGCACGGACGTCGCGAGGCGCCAGGAAGGCATCAGCTTCCTCCTCGTCGACATGACGACACCCGGCGTCACGGTGAATCCGATCATCACGATCGAGGGCGACCGCGAGGTCAACGAAGTCGTCTTCGAAGACGTCAAGGTCCCGCTGGAGAACCTCGTGGGCGAAGAAGGCAAGGGCTGGACCTACGGCAAGGTACTCCTGCAGCACGAGCGCGCCAACATCGCCGCCGTGGCGATCTCCAGGTTCCGGCTGCGCAGGCTGAGGGACCAGACGACGAAGCCCGTTCGCGGTGCGGCACCACTCAGCGAGGACCGCAACTTCATGCGCAAGCTCGCGGCGGTCGAAGTGGACCTCAGGGCGCTGGAGTACACGGAGCTGCGCACACTGGCGGCGGTGCAATCCGGCAAGGCACCGGGACCGGAGTCCTCGATACTCAAGGTCAAGGGCACCGAGGTCCAGCAGGCGATCGATACGCTCTACCTGGAGGCCGCCGGGTACTACGCGCTGCCCTACGTGCAGGAGCAGTACACGCTCGATGCGGATCCTGCGGAGTGGGTCGGCGAAGGCGCCGAGACGCAAACCTCGCTGAAGTACTTCAATTTCCGCAAGGCATCGATCTACGGTGGCTCCAACGAAATCCAGAAGAACATCATCGCCAAGCACGTGCTCGGGCTCTAGGGAACAGACATGGACTTCTCGTTCAATGAAATACAGGCGATGCTGGACGACAGCATCGAGAAATTCATCGCCAACGACTACGACTTCGAAACGCGGCAGAAGTATGCCGCGAGCGAGCGCGGCTACAGCCCGGAAGTCTGGCAGACCTTCGCCGAGCTCGGCTGGACCTCGGTACCGTTCAGCGAGGAGGACGGCGGCTTCGGCGGCGGCCCGGCCGACCTGATGGTGCTGATGCTGCGTTTCGGCAAGGGGCTCGTCGTCGAACCGTATCTCGCCAACATCGTCCTCGCGGGCGGCGTGCTGCGCCGTGCAGCCAGCGCCGGGCAGAAGGAGAAGTGGCTGCACCCGATTATCGCGGGCGAACTGCAGGCTGCGCTCGCTTATGCGGAGCCGCACAGCCGTTACAACCTGGCCGATACCAGGACGACGGCCACGGCGGACGGCGACGGTTGGCTGCTCAGCGGCAGCAAGGGCGTCGTCTTCAACGGCGGCAATGCGGAGCTGTTGATCGTGCCCGCGCGGACCGCCGGCGAGCAGAGCGACGAAGACGGCATCACGCTATTCGCCGTGGCTGCCGACAGCGATGGCCTGCGCGTCCGATCCTATCCGACGGTGGATGGCCAGCAAGCGGCCGAGATCAGCCTCGACAACGTCCCGGTGGACGGCGCCGCCGTCATCGGTGAGCCTGGCAAGGGCTTCGCGGCGCTGGATGCCGCCATCGACGATGCGACGCTCGCCGTCTGCGCGGAGGCTGTCGGCATCATGCAGATCATGACGGACAAGACGGTCGAGTACTCGAAGGACCGCATGCAGTTCGGCGTCCCGATCGGCAGTTTCCAGGCCTTGCAGCACCGCATGGTCGAGATGTTCACGGACTGCGAGCAAAGCTACTCGCTGCTTCTGTGGGCGACGATGCTCGCCGCGCAGAAAGATGCCGACGCAAAACGCGCCATCAGCTCGATCAAGTACCAGGTCGGCGCCGTGGGACGCAAGGTCGGCCAGGAAGCGGTGCAGATTCACGGCGGCATGGGCGTCAGCTGGGAGGTCGACATCGCGCACTACTTCAAGCGCCTGACGACTATCGACCAGATCTTCGGTAATGCGGACTGGCACCTCGACAGGCTGGCCAGCTAGGCGCTGAATGTTCCCGCAGGCCCTGGTCGACTTCTTTGCCGCCAACCAGGAGTTGCTGTGGCTGAGCACGCTGTTGCTCGACCTCGGCGGCACCGTGGTGCTGTACCGCCTGTTCGGCAAGGCGGGCCTGCAGGTAGCCATCGCGACGGCGATCATCCTTGCGAACCTGCAGGGGCCCAAGCTGACCATCATCTTCGGGCTCGAGACGAGCCTCGGCGTGATCTTCTACTCGAGCATCTTCTTCGCTACCGACGTCTTGTCCGAGAACTACGGCAAACACGAGGCCGCACGCGCCGTATGGATGGGCTTCACCGTCAGCGTCATCGTGCTGATCATGATGAGCCTCGGGCTCATGTACCTGCCGAGCACGAATCCGAAGACCGCGGCGTTCTCGCAGGATATCCAGGACGCGTTTTCGACCATCCTCGATTTCTCGCCGCGTTTCGTATTCGGTTCGCTGCTCGCCTACCTGATCAGCCAGCGCTTCGACGTCTGGGCGTTCCACAAGATCAAGGCATGGACCGGCGAACGCTGGCTGTGGCTGCGCAACAACGGTTCGACCATGGCCTCCCAGGCCCTCGATACGACCATCTACTCGCTGGTCGTCTGGTGGGGCACCGTGGATCTCCGGACCGCCCTCGCTCTCGGCGCCGCGAAATACGTCTTCAAGCTGGTAATTGCAGCAATCGACACCATCTTTATCTACTGGGCGCGCAGCAGTTTTCTGAAACGTCACCCGGAAAAACCGCTGACCGCCTGATAAAATTTGCATCATGCAGCCTTCCGGCGTCATCACGATCACCACCGACTTCGGTCACAAGGGCCCGTTCACGGCTGTCATGAAGGGCGTGATCATCAGGCGCTTCCCCGACGCGAAGATAATCGACCTGATCCACGATATCCCGGCGCAATGGCCGCCGGAGGCGGGTTTCTGGGTCAGCCGCGCCTACAAGTACTTCCCCGAAGGCACGGTGCACATCGCCATCGTGGACCCGGGCGTAGGCACAGAGCGCGACATACTGCTCGTGCAACACGACCGCCACTATTTCATGGCGCCCGACAACGGTCTGCTTTCGCCGATCCTCGAGGACTCGGAAAACACACAGGTTTTCAAGCTCGACCTTTGCTGCTTCAAGCGGCTGGGGCTCGATGAGCCCAGCGCGACATTTCACGGCCGGGACATCTTTGCCCCGATTGCCGCTGACATTGCATCCGGACGGACCAACCCGGTCTCGGTAGGCATCCCGACCTACGAGTGGATTCCGGGCTGGATCGACGACCCGGAAGTCCTGGCCGGCAAGGTGAGCGGCGTCATCGTCACCGTCGATACCTTCGGCAACCTCATCAGCAACATCGACCGCAAGCTGATCGAAGGATTCCGGCAGCCGGTCGTGACTGTAGCCGGCCACGAGTTCGCAATGGCGGCAACTTACGGCAGGGTGCAGCCGGGCGAATACCTGGCGCTGATCAATTCATTCGGCGTCATCGAGGTGGCGAGGGCCGAGGGCAACGCCGCCGACGGGCTGGGCCTGGAACGCGGTGCGCCGATCGTGATCAGCGACGGTATCGAGACCTGATACGACACGACGTTCGCGGTCTGAATTTCATCTTCCGCTCAATGTCCAATTTCTGACAACATCACCATTTGCCGATGAGCAGGATTCCAGCGCTGGTGGACATTCGAAAGTCAGTCTGTTTGTTGCTACTTGCTACTGCGTTCCCGGCACATGCAGACGTGGCATACGTTGTTGTCGGCCTGGACGAGACACTGACGGCAAATGTGCTCAGCCACGTCGACACCGTGCAATTCGGCCCGCGTGCCCGGCTGCGGCCGCGTGATCACGAAAAAGTCATCGACAAGGCGATCGGCGACGCCCGCGCCGCCTTGCTGCCGTACGGCTACTATGCGCCCGACATCTCGGCGCGCATCATCGAAAAACAGGACCGGTCGGCGATCGTCGAACTGACCATCGAGGCCGGGCCACCGGTCCGCATCGGAAGCGTGGATGTCAGTGTCGTCGGTCCCGGGGCCAGCGACCGCCTGATTTCCGCCTGGCTGAAGGGGTGGCCGCTCGGTGAAGGCGCCATCCTGGACCAGTCGGTATGGGAGTACCAGAAGCAAACTGCCATCGAAACCGCGAACTCGCGCGGCTACCTGGCGGCAGAGTTCGCCGAGCACAGGCTCGAGCTGGATCTCGAAGAAAATACGGCGACGCTCGTGTTGACCCTCGACTCCGGACCACGTTACGTGATGGGCGACGTCGAGTATTCCGGTCACGAGCTGAAGCCCGGCATCCTGGAGTACATCCCGCGCTTCGAAAAAGGCGACCCGTATACCGCGCGGCTCGTCAGCCGGCTGCGTACGGACCTGTGGAAGACCGGGTATTTCGATCACGTGACGGTGCTGGAGACAAAGCGCCCGGACCTGCAGCCGCCCGCGGTCGATTTCAACGTGCGTGTCGGGACGGACACCAGAAACCATTATTCGGGCGCATTCGGCTGGGGCGACGACACGGGCGCACGGCTGCAGGCGAACTACAGCCGCCACCCGATGTCCTCAAACGGCGACCGGCTCGATCTCGGTATCGGCTACCAGGAACTCGACGACCAGTTCACGCTCCGTGGACGCTACCGCAAACCGTGGATCGGTCGGTCCAGGCAATGGTGGGACGCCGAGCTGACGCTGCGATTCGAAAACCAGGATCTGGAGGTCAAGCGCGACGAGGAAGACGAGGACTTCATTCGGCTCGCAAACGGTGATCTCGACGAGCGCCATATTCGCTTCGGGCGCCTGAAGCTCAGGAACCTAAAAGGTGGCGAGGCTCAGCGGTTTACGACCCCGTTCGTACAGTTCCTGAACAGTGACCAGCGCTTCGACCTTGTCGACCTGACGCCCGACGACCCGACGACCCGCGTCGAAGACCCCATACTCGAGAGCCGCTTGAGAACCATCGAGAACGCGTTTTCGATCGGCCTGGACTACGAAGTCGTCGACGTACAGGGTCGTTCCTTCGAAACCTCCGGGCGCCGCGATCGCGCGTGGGTCTTCCATTCCAACAAGGCGTTCGGATCGACGGTCGAATTCACGCAGCTCTATGCCGCGACCCGCCGCAGTTATGTGCTCGGAGACCGACTGAAATTCCACCTCAGGGGGGAAATCGGCCACACGGATGCGGTGGTCGATGAATTCGTGCTCGATGTCGGCGGCCAGCCGCTGAACCTGTCCTTTACCCGACTGCCGAATTTCTACCGATTCAAAGCCGGCGGCAGCATGAGCGTGCGCGGCTACGGCTTCGAGCAACTCTCGAACAACGATATCGGCTCGAATCACATCATCACCGCGAGCGCCGAAGCCGAATACCGTTTCCTCGATTCCTGGTCGGGAGCGGCGTTCGCGGATATCGGCAATGCATTCAACGAATGGACAGATCCCGACCTCAAGCGAGGGATCGGTATCGGCATCCGCTGGTACTCGTTCGCCGGCGAGATCCGCATCGACGTGGCCCGGGCAATCGACTTCGAAGGCAAACCTTTGCGTTACCACCTGACGATCGGGACGCCGCTGCTGTGAGCCTGCGCCGCATCCTGCTGTTGCTTGCCTTCATCCCGGTGCTGCTGGCCGCAGGCACCTGGTACTGGCTGCTGCACACGGAGCCGGGCGCGAAATGGCTTTGGGCGCGGGCCGAATCGGCAACCGGCGGCGCGCTGTCCGTCGCGAGCATCACGGGTGATCTCGGTGCGGGCGTCACTCTGCACGGACTGAATTTCGGGAACGATGCCGTCGACATCGATGTCAGCAGCGTCAGCCTCGCCGCCCGGGTGGCGGTTCTGCCCGTACGCGTCGTTGTGAGCGAGGCCGACGCCGCCGGTTTCAGTCTTCGAATCCTCGACAGGGACAAGGACAAAGACGCCAGCACCAAACTGCACGAGATATTCGCGAAGCTGCGCTTGCCGTTCGAAATCGTCGTAGCAGCGCTCGACATCGAGGACGCGACCTTCGACGGCTTCGCCGGTAGCGAATACCTGAGCTTCGGGTTCGCGTCGATCGAGGGCAGCTGGCACGACGCCATCCGCATCGACCGCCTGCAGACCCGGACCCCCTATTACGACGCCGACGGTAACGGGCAGTTGTGGCTCCACGGCAGGAACGCGATCACCGTCGACATCGAACTCATTGCCAAGCCCGCGCTGACAAGGCTAGACGATCCGCTCGCCGTCAGCGCCGCGGTAAGCGGCTATATCGACGAGCTGACGCTGCAGGCCACCACCGCTGAACCCGAAGCAGCATTGACGGGCCACCTCAACGGGCTCGGCGCCGAGCCCGTATGGGACCTCGAGGTGCGTGCGCCGGCGCTCGAGCTGACGCCGCGTGACGATGTGGCCGAGCTGCCGGCCGTGAGTCTTGCGGCGATCGCGCACGGCAACCGGCAGGCCCTTGAAGCCGAGGCCGACCTCGGCTTCAGGGGAACCGACATGCAACTCGGTGCAGTTGCCGATTACGACATACAGTCCGGCGCAGTCTCGGCGGATCTCGACTGGCGTAACGCACACTGGCCGGTGGGTCACCCCGAACCACAGGTAACGAGCCGCTCGGGCAAAGTCGCCGTCGGCGGCTCGATCGACGACTGGACGGTGGCGGGGACGCTGGAACTCGAGGTGCCGCAGTTGCCGCCGGGAACTTTCACGATCGACGGCGCGGGTAGCCGGAATGAGGCTCGTGTGGAGATTGTCGAGGGCGATATCCTCGGCGGCACGATCAGTGGCAATGCCCGATACAGCTGGCGGGAATCACGGCCGTTCAGCGCAACCCTCGATCTGGACGGCATTGATACGGGCAGCGTGTTTGCAGAATGGCCGGCCCGGGTGAGCGGCAATCTCACGATATCGGGACAGCAGAGGCCGCTGAACCTATCAGCCACGTTGAGGGATATGCACGGGCAGTTCCGCGACAGGCCCTTGTTCGCAAACGGCGGCATCGAGTACAGGGCCGGCGCAATCAGCGTCGACAATCTCGAGTTGCGACACGGCGGAGCCGAAGCCCGTCTCGATGGTCAGGTATACGCCGGACAAGGCCTGGCTTACGACATCAGCATCGACGAACTCGGCCACTACCTCGATGGCGCCCGGGGCGAAATCCGGGCCAAAGGCAAGGTTTCGCTCGCGTCGGACGCGCGCTTCCTGCGTATCGATGCGGCAGGCGACGCCCTGGCCTATGGCGACCTCCAGGTCGAAGGCCTGAAAATCGGGGATCGTGGCGACGATGGTCTCGTTCTCGGCGCCGAGGTTTCGGCGGGGCGGCTCGTCTACAAGGGCTTCCAGGCAAACGACCTGCTGCTGGCCATTGCGTTGGGGCGCGACACGCAGTCTGTCGACCTGGACTTCAACGCCCATGGGATGCACGCGGGACTGTCACTTCGAGGGACCCTCGACGACTGGGACGAACCATCGGCATGGGACGGCGAGATTTCGAGGCTCACGGTGCAGCACAGCGATTTCAATACACAACTGGAACAAGCGGCCGCGTTGCGCATGAGCAAACGCCGCGCCGGCGTCGAGCGACTGTGCATGACCGGAGCGCGCGGCATCGGCTTGTGCGCGGACGGCAACTGGGACGCCGGCGCAGGCTTCGACATCGGGGCCAGCCTGTCATCGGTGCCCGTCGATCTCATTAACGCAATCGTCGACACGCGGCTCGGTTTCGATCAGGTCATCAGCGGCGAATTCAGTTGGTATTCGCGGCCTGACGGCAAGTCCGGCGGACGCGCCGACCTCAGGATGACGGCCGGGACAGTCGTCAGCCTCGACGAGCCCGACCGTGAACTGACGACAGGCGCGTCCCGGCTCGGTTTCGACGTAGACGGTGACGACCTGCGCGGCGGCATCATCGACGTCCCGCTGCCCGGGCAGGGCCAGGTTGCCGCCGAGTTCCAGGTGCTCGACGTCGCGGAGACAGGTGCAGCCGGCATCGATGGCAGCATCGACATCGATCTGTCGGATATCGGTATCATCCTGCCATTCGTAACCGTACTGGACGACGCGAAAGGCACTTTGCGTGCGGATATCGACCTGGGAGGTACGCTGGATACACCGGCGGTCACAGGAACTGTCGCGCTCGACGACGGCAGCCTCAGTTACCTTCCTATCGGTCTTAAGATCGACGAGATCGACCTTCAGAGCGAGCTGCAGGAGCAGGGCGAAATCGAAGTAATGGGCTCTTTTCGCGCGGGGGAAGGGCGCGGGCAGATTCGAACCCGTGCCGATCACCGCCGATCAGTGGCGAGCGGGCTCGAAGTCACGCTTCGTGGTCACAACCTGACGGTCATCGATGTGCCCGACGTGAAGGCGATCGCGAACACCGACGTTCAGGTCAATTTCGACGGCGACGAACTCGAGATCGGCGGCACGCTGACCTTCCCGCGAGCGCGAATCGTGCCCAGCAGCCTCGGCACCAGCCGCGTTTACGAAAGCGAGGACGTCGTCATCGTTGCAGGAGAACTGCCGGACGAAACAACGGACAATGCAGGACGCGCTGACCTGCGAATCGTCGGGTCGATGGACGTGTCACTGGGCAATGACGTCGTTGTCGATCTCGGCGTCGCTGAGACCTCGGTCGAGGGCAATACCCTCCTCACCTGGAGCGGCGACCCGATGCCCATGGCGAACGGTCGTTTTGACGTCGACGGCGAGATCCTCGCGTTCGGGCAGAGGCTCGAGATCACCGAGGGATCGGTGCAGTTCCCCGACGTGCCCGCGGACGACCCCTACCTCCGCATTCGCGCAGAACGGGAAATCTTCGGCAACACCCAGGTGCGCCGCGCGGGTGTGCTCGTCGCGGGATCCGTTTCGCGCCCGACGATCGAGGCCTACACGACGCCCATCACGACCGAGGAACGCGCGCTGACCCTGCTCGTGACCGGCAGTGACTTCGACTACGAGAGAGGCATCGGCGCGGTGGACTTCGGCACCTACATCGCGCCACGCGTCTACGCCAGCTACGGCATCGGATTATTCGACAACGAGAACGTCATCCGGGTCCGCTACGACCTGCAGCGGGGCTTCGGCATCACGGCGACCTCCGGCGAGAAGGAGTCCGGCGTGGATCTCAGCTATCGTTTCGAGAACTGAGCCGGTCGCCGCTCAGTCCTGCCCCTGCATTGCCTGCTTCTCGATCTTCGCCCAGGAGTCCCTGAGCGTGACGATGCGGTTGAACACCCTCGCATCGGCACTATCGTCCCCGGCATCCGGCGTAAAATAGCCGAGCCGCTCGAACTGCACGGCCTCGCCGGCAGCGAGATCCGCGAGCGAGGGCTCGAGCATCGCCTCGACGGTCTCCAGCGAATCAGGGTTCAGGACATCCATGAAGACTTCGGCCGCGTTCGGATTCGGCACAGTGAACAGCCGGTCATAAAGCCGCACCGTCGCAGGTACCGCGTGCGCTGCCGACACCCAGTGGATCGTGCCCTTGACCTTGCGGTCGCTCGTTCCCGTGCCGCTGCGCGTGTCGGGATCGTAGCTGCAGCGGAGCTCAACCACGTTACCGTCATCGTCCTTGATGACCTCGTCGCAGCGGATGATGTAGGCGCTGCGCAATCTCACCTCCCCACCTGGCTTGAGGCGGAAGAACTTGCGCGGTGCCTCTTCCATGAAGTCGTCCTGTTCGATCCAGACCTCGTTCGAGAACGGGACCTCGCGCGTTCCGAGCTCCGGCCGGTTCGGATGGTTCATGGCTTCCATCATCTCGAACTGGTCCTCGGGATAATTCGTCAGCACCACCTTCAGCGGTTTCAGCACCGCCATGCGCCGTTCCGCTTCATCGCCCAGCACCTCGCGCACGCTGTTCTCGAGCACGCCCATCTCGATGAGCTTGTCTTTCTTGGTGACGCCGCCGCGTTTCACGAAATCGCGCAGCGCCACCGCCGGGTAACCACGCCTGCGCATGCCGGCAATGGTGGGCATGCGAGGATCGTTCCAGCCGCTGACAACGCCGCTATCGATCATCATCCCGAGCTTGCGTTTGCTCGTGATCGTGTAGGCGAGGTTGAGGCGCGAGAACTCGATCTGCCGCGGCCTGTGCGGCGGCTTGAGCTGATCGAGGAACCAGTCGTACAGCGGCCGGTGATCCTCGAATTCGAGCGTACACAGCGAATGCGTGATGTGCTCGAACGCGTCGGACAGCGTGTGGGCAAAGTCGTACATCGGGTAGATGCACCAGGCGTCGCCCGTGCGCTGGTGGTCAATATGGCGGATACGGTACAGCGCCGGATCGCGCAGGTTCATGTTGGGCGACGCCATGTCGATCTTCGCCCGCAGCACGTGCTCGCCGTCGGCAAATTCGCCCGCCCGCATGCGGCGGAACAGGTCGAGGTTCTCCTCGACGCGGCGCTCGCGATAAGGGCTGTCGGTGCCCGGCTCCGTCAGCGTCCCGCGGTGCGCGCGAATCTCCTCCGCGCTCAGCGAGTCCACGTAGGCAAGGCCCATCTCGATGAGCTTTTCTGCCGCCTCGTATAACTGTTCGAAATAGTCCGACGCGTGCGTCAGGCGCTCCCCCCAGTCGAAGCCCAGCCAGTGCACGTCCTGCTCGATCGCGTCAACGTATTCCTGCTCTTCCTTGTGCGGGTTGGTGTCGTCGTAACGCAGGAAAGTGCGCCCGCGCGTCTCGACCGCGACACCGAAATTCAGGCAGATCGACATTACGTGACCGATGTGCAGATAGCCGTTGGGTTCCGGCGGAAACCGCGTGACGATTTCGTCGTGCTTTCCGCTCTCGAGGTCGTCGTGGATGATCTGGCGGATAAAGTCCCGCGGCGCTTCGCTCATCGATTCTTATCGGTGGTCCTGACCGGGCGGTATTGTACGCGAAGTCGCCGCCGCGCCTAGTCTCCGTCGGCGCAGTTGGCGCATAGGCCCTGCACCTCGAGCATCTGGTGCACGGACGTGAAGCCCAGCTCTTCAGCCTTGTTCGCAACGACCGCATCGATCCCGGGATCGTCGATTTCCAACACCGTCCGGCAGCGGCGGCAGATCAGGAACTGGCCGGCATGCGATCGCGCCGGGTCGGGACAGCCGATGAACGCGTTGAGCGAGTCGAGCCGGTGCACGAGGCCGGCCTCGATCAGGAAATCGAGGGCCCTGTATACCGTCGGCGGCGCAGCCGCCTTGCCCTCGCTGCCGAGCTTGTCGAGGATGTCGTAGGCGCCGATGGGCTTGTGGCTGTCCCACACCAGCGTGAGCACCCGGCGGCGCAGCGACGTGAATCGCAGGCCACGCTCACGGCACAGTCGCTCTGCCGTTTCGATCGCGGCGGATACGCAACTGTCATGGTCGTGGCCTGTGGGCGGCAATGAGTCCGGAGCCTTGGTCATCGATGGATGGGTGTCTTATGCGGAGAACCAATTGTACAATGGCGCGCCGTTCCCGCGGGCAATGAACAGATAACGACCGACATGCCGAAAATTACTCTACCCGACGGTTCCGAGAAGCCCTTCGACGCTGTCACCCGGGGCGCCGACATCGCCGCCAGCATCGGCAAGAGCCTTGCACGCGACGCGGTCGCCGTGCGCGTCAACGGAGAGCTTTGGGACCTCACCCGCGACATCGAGGACGATGCCGCGGTCGAAATCGTCACGCGCGACTCTGACGACGGCGTGGAATTGCTGCGTCACGACGCGGCGCACGCGCTTGCCGAGGCGGTCAAGGAACTCTGGCCGGACACGCAGGTGACGATAGGGCCTGCCATCGAGAATGGCTTCTACTACGACTTTTCTCGCGAAGAGCCGTTTACCGAGGATGACCTGCAGGTCATCGAGGCGCGCATGAAGGACATCGTCGACCGCGACGAGGCGATTACGCGAGAGGTGTGGGATCGCGACGAAGCCGTGGAGTTCTTTCGGAGCATCGGCGAAGAGTACAAGGCGGAGATCATCGCGAGCATCCCGTCGGGCGAGCCTATCACCCTTTACCGCCAGGGCGACTTCATCGATCTCTGCCGCGGACCGCACCTGCCGTCGACGGGCAAGCTCGGCAAGTCGTTCAAACTGACGCATGTTTCGGGCGCTTACTGGCGCGGCGATTCGTCGAACGAGATGCTGCAGCGGGTCTACGGAACAGCCTGGCCGAACGACAAGCAACTGCGCCAGTACCTGCACATGCTCGAGGAGGCGGAGAAGCGCGACCACCGCCGCCTCGGCCGTGTCATGGATCTGTTCCACTTCCAGGAAGAGGCGCCGGGCGCGGTGTTCTGGCATCCGAAGGGATGGGCTTTGTACCAGAACCTCATCGGCTACATGCGACAAAAGCAGAACGCCGCCGGTTATCGGGAAATCAACACGCCCGAACTCATGAGCACGACGCTGTGGGAGAAGTCGGGCCACCTCGAGGCCTTCGGCGAGAACATGTTCACGACCGAGACGGTCGATGGACGGCACTTCGCCATCAAGCCGATGAACTGTCCCGGCCACGTGCAGGTGTTCAAACAGGGCATCACGAGTTACCGCGACCTGCCGGTGCGTCTCGCCGAGTTCGGCAAGTGCCATCGTTACGAACCGTCCGGTGCGCTGCACGGCATGATGCGCGTGCGCGCATTCACGCAGGATGACGCGCACATCTTCTGCACGGCGGAGCAGATCACGGAAGAGTCTATCGCGGTCTGCGAGCTGATCCTCGGCATCTATCGCGACTTCGGCTTCGAGGACGTACGCATCAAGTTCGCGGACCGCCCTGAAGTGCGCGTCGGCGAAGACGAGGTCTGGGACCAGTCCGAGGCCGCGCTGTTGAAGGCACTCGAAGTTTCCGGACTCGACTACACGCACAATCCCGGGGAAGGCGCCTTCTACGGGCCGAAGCTCGAATTCGTCCTGCGCGACGCGATCGGGCGCGACTGGCAATGCGGCACCCTGCAGGTGGACCTCAATATGCCGGGCAGGCTCGGCGCGACCTACATCGGCGAGGATGGCGAGAAGCACCTGCCCGTGATGCTGCATCGGGCGATGTTCGGCTCCCTGGAGCGGTTCATCGGCATCCTCATCGAGCATCATGCGGGCAACCTGCCGCTGTGGCTTGCACCCGTGCAGGTGAAAGTCCTGACGATCACGTCGGATGCGGACGCTTACGCGCGCGAGGTTGTCGCAGCGTTCGCCGCGCGGGGGCTGCGCGCCGAGGCGGACCTCCGCAACGAGAAGATCTCCTACAAGGTCCGCGAGCACAGCGTCGCGAAGGTGCCTGTGCAGCTCGCCGTCGGCCAGCGGGAAGTCGAGAACCGCTCGGTCGCGATGCGCCGTCTCGGCTCCAAGCAGCAGAAGGTGCTGCCGCTCGACGAGGCCCTGACCACTCTCGAAACCGAGGTCCGCGAGCGCCGCTGATCGCGGCTCGAGAACCGCTCCTACGGTCGACAACCGCTCCTCTCGACGGCCCGCGATTCATGTCCTCTGAAACCATCGGGACCCGGCGAAACCCAACTGTGACGCGCCCTGCACTTCCACTGTGCGGTGCGTCACAGATTAAGGAATATGTCGGCGCGCGGCGACATTTAACCGTAAGCCCGGGGATATACTCCGATCACGCAAGGAGCACGCGCGCGATTAGACATAAGGCCTAATGGAGGACGTCGGTGTCTTTGAACCAATACAAAACACAGGTTTTGTTGCTGCATAGCGATCAGAGCACCCTGGACAAGTTCAGTTCGGGCTTCGACGATCGCTATACGGTCCATTGCGCCACGTCGGGCTCGGAAGCGCTCACAACTCTCGGTGAGACCCCGATTCACGTCATCGTCTCGGCACAAAAATTGCCGGGCATGAGCGGTGCCGAGGCACTGCGTGAAGCCAAGAAACGTTCTCCAGAGACCATTGGTATCCTGCTTGCCGGTGACAGCAGCGAAGCGCTCGTCGGCGAGAGAGAAGTCTTCCAGGTCATCCGTGGCGGCGTGGATCCGGCCCACCTGCGGCAGCTCATCGACAATGCCACCCAGCAGTCCCGCCTGTTCGCGCTCGCGGAGTCCGCGAACGATACGCGCGCGAACCCGGACGAACCCGTTGCCGAACACATCATCATGGAGACGTCCGAGAACGGTTCCTCGATCATTACCGACGCGACCGGTCAGCTGCCCGCTCTTGATCCGAAGAAGATTTCCGCAACTGCGGTCGGAGGGGCGACCGTCGACGTGCTCGTCATCACCAAGGACCAGGAATTCCTGACGACGATCAAGGAATCGACGCGCGGCGTGCACAACGTGCATTACGCCAATACGCTCAAGCAGGCGGAAGAAGCCGTCCGCAAGAACGAGGTCGGCGTGGCGGTCGTCGACGCGGCGATGGTCGGCGACAACGTCGAGAAGCTGACACAACACCTGCGCAACCTGTGCAAGCGTCTCGTTGCCATCGTTGCGGGTCGACGAGACGACGGCGAAATGCTCATGGACCTCATCAACCGGGGCAAGGTCTACCGGTTCCTGCTGAAGCCGGTATCGCCGGGGCGTGCGCGGCTCGCTGTCGAGGCGTCCGTCAAGCATCACCTCGAGGCGCCTGACTCGGCCTTCGTCACGGCTGGCAAGGCGGCACCGCCGCAAGCGCCTCAGAAATCCAAAGCCCGGCCCGAGCCGAAGAAAACCACACAGGCCAGGCCTTCGGAGGCAAAACCGAAAGCCGCTCCGGAGAAGAAATCCAAGGCAGCACCGTCGGTGACGGCCACCAGGAGCGACTCGCTCGCGGGAAGCGGCGGCGGCCTCGACGACGCGTTCGGTGACGATTCGAGTTTCACGGAGACGATGACGGGCATCGTCTCGACAGTGACCAAGTCGATATCGGGCGGGAAGAAGGACAGGCAACCGCGGAATGAGACTCCGGCGCCCGTTCCGTCGGCCGACGATGGCGATACGTCATCGTTATCATTCAATCCGAAGTTGCTCGGCATCGGGGCGGCTGCGGCCGTTGCCGTCATCGCGATCGGCTTCTGGGTATTCGGTGGATCCGACGAAGCCGGGGTCAGCGACCCACGACAGTCGGCGACGACCTCCGTCAGCGAGGGCACACCCGATTTCGGTGGCTCTTCCGACCAGTCATCCGTCGACGTCGATGAACTGCTCGAGGAAGCCCGGCTGGCGCGAGATGCGGGTCAGATATTCAATCCGCCGGGCAACAACGCGATCGAGCTCTACATTGCCGCAGTCAACGCCGCACCGGACAATGCTTATGCGGCAGCAGAACTCAACGCGACGCTCGACGAGGCGCTCGGCTCGGCGGAGATAGCATTGCTCGAACGCCGGCCCGTTGATGCAGTCGCCGCCCTGGAACGCGTCAGGGGCGCGAATCCCGAACATCCCAGGCTGCACTTCCTGACAGCCCAGGTATCACAGACGCGGTTCCGCGATTACATCGACTCTGCAAGAACGGCCATTCGCGAAGACCGCCTCGAGGATGCGTCGTCGGCTATCGCCGATGCGCGTGCACTCGGTGTCGCCGACGACGGTGAGATCGATGTCGTCGAGGAAGAATTACTCAGCGCGCGCAGCGCGCGCCGTGTCGACGAGGTACTGGCTCTGGCAGGCCAGAGGCTCGAGGAAGGCGCTCTGACCTCGCCGGCGAATGACAATGCACGTTATTACTACCAGCTCGCGCTGAGCAACGACCCCGGCAACGCCGCCGCCCAGACCGGTCTGACCGTCGTTGCGAGCAAGATCGTGTTGCAGGCGCGCGAAGAAATCGATGGCGGCCGGTTCAGCACGGCCGAAGCCCTGCTCGCCGAAGCGCGCCAGCTGGACCCGCAGAGCGCGGAACTTGCCGCATCGACCAAGGCGCTGGCTGAAGCTCGCCAGCGTGTGGAACAGGATCGCCTGCGCGCGGAGCGCGAGCGTCGCGCCGCGGAGGAACGGCGCGCAGCCGAGAAGCGAGCCGAGGAAGAGCGCCAGGCAGCCGAACGTGAAGCCGAACGGCAGCGTGCCGCGGATGCCGCAGCGGCAGCCGCAGCCGCAGCCGCCGCCACGGCATCCGCGACAGCTGCCGACGGGGCCACGACCGGCGACGTGAATACCGATGACGCCGCCCAGCCCGTCGCCGAAGAGGCTGCGGCCCTACCCGAGGACGGTACGACAGAAGCTGCGGCCGAGCCGGCTCAACCGGCAGCGGCGGAACCGCCGCCGGTACGCCAGCAGGTGCCCGTTGCCGCCAGCACGCTCAAGCGCACGAAGTACGTGGCCCCCCGTTATCCGCGATCCGCAGAACGGCGCAGTATTTCGGGTTGGGTCGATGTCGTGTTCACCGTGACGGCTGATGGCAGCGTCGTTGACGTCGAGGTAACAGCATCGGAGCCGGGCGACACGTTCGTCGATGCCGCCACCAAGGCTGTCGCAAAGTGGGAGTTCGAGCCCGTTGTCGAGGATGGACAGGTCGTCGAGAAGCGTGCCGGCGTGCGCATGATGTTCGCAATGGAGTAGCCCAGGCTCGCCCGAGCCGGCAGAAAAACTGTCCTTTCTGGACCAATTCGCGCTTTACCGCTAGTCTACGCCCGGAGCACAAAAAAAAACGGGGCGCCCTGTCGTGTCTGATAAAGCGGCAACAGGCAATCAACGGCCTGCAAGAAGACAACAACAACGCAGCATCGTGACGCAGCAGAAGCTGCTCGATGCGGCGATCGAAGCTTTCTCGGAGAACGGCTTCAAAGGCACGTCCACGCGCGACATTGCCGACCGGGCAGGCGTGCACCACCCTCTCATTACCTACCATTTCAAGAACAAGGATCAGTTGTGGCGGGCGGCCGCCGACCGGATCTTTCGCGAATTCAACATTGCCCTGGTCAAGGCCACGTCGGACGTTCCGGAGGACCAGCACAGGGCTCGCGCCGAGATGTTCATACGCACCTATGTGCGCTATGCGCACCGCCAGCCGGCGCTGCACAAGTTCATTCTGCAGGAGTCCAGTCACCCGTCCGCACGGCTCGACTGGCTGGTCGACAATCACCTGCGGCCGCTGTTCGAAATCGTTGTCAGATCCCTGCGACAGCTGCAGGAACTCGGCATCGCGCCGCCGGGGGATCCGGCGCTCCTGTTCAACATGATCCGGGTATCCGCCGGAGGGCTGCTCGCACTGTCCGAGGAAATCAAGGGTACGAGCAATATCGATCTCGACTCGGAACATGCTCTCGATGAGCTTGCCGACATGATTATTCGCTGCTTCCTGCCGGGCAACGGAAATACCCGGCACTGATCAGTCGATACGCCCCTGCAGCACGCCCTGCACTTCCGCAATGATCGATAAGGCGATCGCCGCGGGACCGCGCCCACCGATGTCGATGCCGGCCGGGCCGTGCAGGCGTGTGGCGATACGGCGCCCGCTCTCACCCAGCTCCGACAGCAGCCGGTCGCGCCTGGCTGCAGGACCCAGCAGGCCGACGTAGCGCATGTCCGTCGCCGCAAGCTGCTCAAGATAGGAGCGATCGCTCGCGAGATGGTGGCTCATGACGACAGCCGCCTGATATTGCGACAGGTCCAGGGTCTCCGCGAGCTTCCCTGCAGGCAGGCAGAGCACCTTTTCCGCGCCAGCGAAGCTGCCGCTCCCGACATAGGCGTCACGATGATCGACGACCGTGCAACGCCAGTTTAGCTCCGAGGCGAATCGCACCACGGGCTCTGCATCGGGTCCCGCACCCAGCACCAGCAAGCGCGGCGGCGCCTGTACTTTGGCCGTCAACACGCCGATCCGCCGGTCATCCAGCACCACTTGCCGGTAAGCGGCGCGCTCGACATCCTGCAGGAGACGCGCGGCCGGCCCGTCCGCGAGTCCGAGACCGCGGACGCGATCCCCCTCGCCGATGGCCGCTGCGCCGGGCGGCACGTCCGGGTGTCCGGACTCGATCACGATCGCGAGTTGCGCCGGCCTGTCTCCGCGCATGGCTGTGGCAATAGCCTGGAAGGGCTCGTAGCCGTTCGCGGCCGTCAATGCCTGAAGGAAGACCTGCATCACGCCATCGCAGCCGACGCCGAGGCCCCAGAGTTCGTCGTCCTGGGCGAGATCGTAGGTGACGGCCTGCGGCGTGCCGGACTCGATCACCTTGCTGGCACGCAGCGCGAGATCGCCCTCGAGACAGCCCCCCGAGAGCATGCCCTGAAAATCGCCCTCGTCGTCGATCAGCATGTGGGTACCGGCCTTGCTATACGTCGAGCCGCTGGTTTCGAAGATGCTGACCAGCACCAGCGGTGCGCCGCGACCGCGTCGTTCCTCGAAAAAGTGGATCAGGCCCGGCGCATTCATGACCGTGGTCCCCGGGAATATCCGTATAGCGAATTCATCTGAGCAGTGGCAGCCTTTACGGGATCTAACGCTTGAAACCGTCTACAGCGGTCCCAAGTCTCAGGACCGACTTATCGGAGACACACATTATGAACGAAGCAGCAACGCAGCCGGTAGCGGTCACGGACAAAGACTTCGCGGACCAGGTTCTGCAGTCGGACACGCCGGTGCTCGTCGACTTCTGGGCTGAATGGTGCGGCCCCTGCCGCGTCCTCGGTCCCGTCATCGAGACGCTGTCGCAGGAGTATGACGGCCGGGTGAAGGTCGCAAAAGTGGACGTCGACTCGAACCAGCAGGTTACGATGCAATTCGGCATTCGCTCCATCCCGACGGTGATGCTTTTCGACAAGGGCCAGGTCGTGGATACCATCGTCGGCGTGCGGCCGAAATCGGACTACGAGACCAGCATCAAGAAGGTCATTGCCTGAATCGTGCCGCGCCGTCATTTACCGGGGCGGCAGGCATACAGGTACAGCATCTCCATGGCCAGGTGCGCTCCGGCCAGCGCCGTAATTTCGCCGACATCGTAGGCGGGTGCCACCTCCACGACATCCATTCCAACGACGTTGATGCCGGCGAGCCCCCTGAGGACGGCCATCGCCTGGTGTGAGGTGAGACCACCGCACACGGGCGTGCCGGTCCCCGGCGCACAGCTGGGATCCAGGCAGTCGATATCGAAGGTCAGGTAGACCGGCCTGTCGCCGAGGATTTCGCGCGCCCTGGCGATGACGGCTTCGACGCCCGATGCGTGCACCTCTGGTGCGTCGATGACATTGAAGCCCAGCGTATCCGGGTTCGTCGTGCGGATGCCGATCTGTACCGAGGTGGCCGGGTCGACCAGGCCTTTCTTCGCTGCCCACCAGAACATCGTGCCGTGGTCGATGCGATCGTTATCATCGGCCCAGGTGTCGCTGTGCGCGTCGAAATGGAGCAGCGACAGCGCCCCACCATGCTTGCGCTGATGGGCACGTATCAACGGGTATGACACGAAATGATCGCCGCCCAGCGATAGCAGCGCCGGTCCCTGGTCGATGATGCCGAATGCATGCTTCTCGATCTCTTCCGGCGAACTCTCCGGCCGCCCGTGATCGAAGAAGCAGTCACCGGCGTCCACGACTGCGAGTCTGTCGAAGGGATCGAACTCCATGCCGTAGGGCTTTTCCCAGGCCATGATCGACGATGCGGCACGAATCGCCCTGGGCCCGAATCTCGCACCCGGGCGGTTGGTCGTCGCCGTATCGAGCGGTATGCCGATTACCGCGACATCGACGCCGGTCATGTCCTTTGTGTACTTGCGTCGCATGAACGACAGCGCACCGCCGTAGGTGGGTTCCGGCTTCGTGCCGTACAGGTCTTCACGTACGATCGCGTGATCGGTGATCTTCTTGTTCAAACAGGTACCCCCCGCGGATACTCAGGCCCCGAGCGCCTTCGCGGTCAGGTCCAGGCAGGTCCACGCCTTGTCCAGGAGTTCGTCGGCCTCCTCACGCCTGAGCACCAGCGGCGGCGCGCAGACCATGGTGTCGCCCACTGCACGGAGCACGAGACCGTTCTCGACGAAGATGTCACGGCAGATCGTTCCGGCGCCGCGCTTCTCCGGGAAGCGCTCGAGCGTATCCCTGTTCGCGACGAGTTCCAGCGCACCCATCAGTCCCACCATGCGCGTCTCGCCGACAAGTCGGTGCTCGCCGAGCCTGTGCCAGCGCTCCTGGAGGTATGGGCCGATATCGTCCCTCACCCGTGCGACCAGCCCCTGCTCCTGGATCAGGCGAATGTTCGCGATCGCGACGGCGCAGGCCGCCGGATGACCCGAGTACGTATAGCCGTGGAAGAACTCTCCGCCTTTTTCGATCATCACATCTGCAACGCGATCGCTGACGAGGACGCCGCCAAGCGGCAGATAGCCCGACGTCACACCCTTGGCGAACGGCATGAAATCCGGCCGCGTGCCGAAATAGTCGGCGCCAAACCATGCGCCGAGACGCCCGAACCCGGTGATCACCTCGTCCGAGATCAACAGGATGCCGTACTCGTCGCAGATGCGCTGGATCTCGGGCCAGTAGGTGTCGGGCGGAATGATGACGCCGCCGGCCCCCTGCACGGGCTCGCCGATGAAGGCGGCCACCTTGTCGGCGCCGATCTCCAGGATTTTTTCCTCGAGCGCCCTTGCGGTGGCCAGCCCGAACTCATCGGGCGACAGGC
>JAACFE010000056.1 GCA_009937525.1 Gammaproteobacteria bacterium | reverse complement strand
CGCTCCAGCCCACCTGGGCGCGCCAGCCTTCGACCCGGTAGTCGAACTCGGCGTCGAAGTCGTCCGTCATGACGTGCCACTGGTGCCCGGCCGGGAACAGCCTTCCCGACAGCGATTGCCTGTCCGACCAGCGGTAGCGGAAGCCGGAGTCGGGAAACGCGAGCCGGACATCGAGCGCATCGCTCGGTGACAGTTCGATACCCGCGATCGGGTAGACCAACGGTCTTCCAAACCTGCGGTCGTAAGCGAGGCCAAGGACCCAATTTCGTGAACGCCAGTCCCGCCGGCCTTCCAGCCTCACCGTGGCAAACAGGTCATCGCCGCTGATCTGGTCGAAGAATTCCTTCAGGACATTGGACGACGTCGATATCCCCGGTGCGAAGCTGCCGTCGATCGTCCACCCGCCGAGGTCACCCTGGTACCTGAGCGGGAACTGGAAACGGTGCAGGTCCCGGTTACGGCCGTCTATGCCGTCGTAGACGTATCGCGTGTACTGGTAGTCGAGACCGATATCGAGCGTACCCCGACCAGCCTCGAAACGATGGAAGCCGGCGAATACCTGGTTTTCCTTGGTCCTCACGGTGGCGGGAGACGGTGAGCTGGCAAAGTCAGCCGCGGGCTGCCGGGTAATGCTCAATGCGAGGAACGGCGGACGCCCGTCTTGCACCGATGAGGGCGCAGGCTGGCCGCCAGACGCGCAGCCGGTCAGCGCAATGGCGAGGACCATTGGCGTGGTTGCTGCCAGGAGGCGACGACGCATATCCACTGACCGGCGCAATCGAAAGGAATGCAGAAGATATGGCGGTTTGCGCACCGATTCCAAGCGGTGCGGCTGATGAACTAGAGGAACAGCTTCCGGAGCAGGTGCTCCTGCACCGGCCTGCCGGCGTCCAGGTCTTTCAGGTAGTAGCGGGGGATGCCGAAACCCTTCTTGCGCCGGTGCAGAATTTCTGTCGGAAGCGTGTCCTTGTAGGCGTATTTCAGGATGCCTTTGAGTTCGCCGTCGTGGTAACGGACCTGCTCCGGCAGGGAAAAGGAGAACTCGATAATGCTGCGGGCGAGGAACGGCACCCGCGCTTCGAGCGACACGGCCATGCTGGTGCGATCGACTTTCGTCAATACCATGCCGGGCATGAAGGTGTGGAAATCAAGGAGCTGCAGGCGCGTCCGCACCGGAAGATCGTCCCGCCAGTGTTCGCGGTAGTGCCACCAGTCGTCGTAATCCCGCGGGATGTCGAAACGACCCCGGTATTCCGACTTCGCCGCCTCGGGCATGCCGTGCATGATCTTCGCCCATAAGGCGGGGCCGCGCGCGAACGCGATCTCGAGAACTTTGGTCATTCGTGTGACAGGGCTGCGGCGGCTGAACGGTTTGCGCAGTCTGAATACAAGACGATCCATCGCGGCGGGCCACGACGGCAGTCGGTCATAGCGCTCGAACCGCGGATACGTGCGATAGCCGCCGAATACTTCGTCGCCGCCGTCGCCGGTCAGCACGACCGTCACGTTCTCGCGCGCCACCTTCGATACGAGGTAGGTGGGCATTGCCGATTCGTCCGCGAAGGGCTCGTCGAACCACTTCTTCAGGTTCGGCAACAGGTCGCCCGCCGCCGACTGCGACAGCATGCGCTCGTGGTGCCGGGTACCGAACAATGCCGCAACCTTCCGCGCATAAGGCGTTTCCGACTTCTCATCGGCGTCGAAGCCGATCGAGAACGTCGATACGTCGGCGCCGAGCCCCGATGCGGCAGCGACAATCGTGCTCGAATCGACGCCGCCGGACAGGAAGAAACCGAGCGGCACGTCCGCAATCATCTGGTCACGAACGGACTCGTCTATGAGTCCCCGCAATTCCTCGGCGGCCTCGTCCACAGAGATATTGCGAGCCTGCTCCGGAACCGTCAGTGACCAGAACGGCGCCGGGTCCGAAAGTTTTCCGACATCCGGATCAAATACGATGACGTGTGCCGGCGGCAGTTTGAAACAGTTCCTGTAGAGCGTCTTCGGTGCAGGCACGTAGCGGTAACCGAGGAAATCGTAGAGTGCCGTCTGGTCGATTTCGAGATCGCTTGCATCCAGTGCGGCCTCTATTGCCTTGAGTTCTGACGCAAACGCGAATCGTCTGCCGTCGTAGTAATAATAGAGTGGCTTGATTCCGGGTCGGTCCCTGTACAGCCTGAGCTTCCTGTCACGCGCATCCCACAACGCGATCGCGAACATGCCGTCGACGTGGTCGATGAAGCCGTCGTTCCACTCCAGGTAGGCCTTGAGCAGTACTTCCGTGTCCGAGCGCGTGCGAAAGACATGGCCAAGCCGCTCCAGTTCGCTGCGAAGTGCGAGAAAATCGTAGATCTCGCCGTTGAAGACGATCCACGTTTGCCCGTCGTCGGCGAACATGGGCTGCATCGCGGCCGCATCCAGGTCGATGATCGACAGTCGCCGGAAACCCACGCGGACCGGACCATCGAGATGCAGGCGGCCGTCATCCGGACCGCGGTGCTCGATGGATGCGAGCGCGGCCGTGTAATCCCAGGAGGGGTCCGTCCCGCCGACGAAGCCACACATGTTGAGTTTCCTGTTTCCCGGCGGTGCCGTTAACTGAACACTCTATTCGCTTGCCCGACGCCTCGCAACGAAGCATGCCGGCATCCGCTGCCAGCGTGATAGGCTAGCGGCCATTCCGGACCGGCGGGCTACAATGAACATGCGGATCGCCCACATCAACCTTGCAAAAGGCTACCGCGGTGGCGAGCGCCAGGCGGAGTTGCTGATTCGAGCGCTGTCGGCACTGGAGCTGGAGCAGGTGTTGATCGCGCGGGCGAACTGCCCCCTCTCGGAACGTCTCGTGGATGCCGATGTCGAGATTCGCCACTGCCGGGGGCTGCTGTCGGCTTTCCGGGCAACGCGCGGCGTCGACGTCGTTCATTCGCATGAAGGCCGCGGTGTCTATGCTGCCTGGTTGCGCAAAGAGGTTTCTGGTACGCCGTACGTCGTTACCCGCCGCGTCAATAATCCACTCGGCGACAGCTGGCTGACGCGCAGGGCCTATACGCGCGCGTCCTTCGTCGCATCGGTTGCGGCTGACGTTGCGCGGATCGTGCAGACTTTCGATGATCGAATTCGGAGCTGCGTGATTCACAGCAGCAGCAGCGGCCTGCCCGTAGACCCGGCAACCGCGAAATCGATCAGGGACGGATTCCCGGGCAAATGGATCATCGGCAACGTCGGCGCCCTGGACAACGCGCAGAAGGGTCAGGAATACATCATCGAGGTGGCCAGGCGGATGCAGGAATCGCATCCCGAATTCCAGTTTCTGTTCGTCGGCGGTGGTGATGACGAGGCAATGTTGCGGGAACTTGGCAGGGATCTGCCTAATGTAGCCTTCGCCGGCTGGGTCGATAACGTGGGAGACTATCTCGCGGCGTTCGACCTGTTTATTCTGCCGTCCAACAAGGAAGGCATCGGCGGCATCCTGCTGGATGCGATGGATCGTGCGCTCCCCATCATCGCGAGCCGTGTCGGCGGGCTACCGGAGATCGTGATTGATGGTGAGAACGGAATCCTGATCGATCCCCGCAGCCCGGATCAGCTGGAGCGCGCTATTCTTCGGCTTTACGATGACCCGGACCTGCGGCGCGCAATGGGCGCCCGGGGCAAAGAGTTCTCGCGCGACTTTACAGCCGACGCGATGGCTGCAAAATACCTCGAGCTTTACAAACAGGCGACAGGCGATGAGTAATTTCTTCTACACGCGCGTGCGACCGGGCTTCAAGAAGCTCCAGAGTGCGATGGGCATAAAGCGCACGCGCGAGCGTTCGGTAAAGCTGCCGCCCGATTTCGACGAGCAGACGACGCGGATTTTCAACGCCGTCAATCCGTTCACGATGACGAGCCCGGAACGGGTTGCGGCATTGATCGAGGCGGTCCGCTACGTCGTCGCGAACGATATTCCGGGCGCTTTCATTGAGTGCGGCGTATGGCGCGGCGGCTCATCCATGGCGGCTGCACTTGCGCTGAAGGAGCTGGGCGACACATCCCGCGAACTGTGGTTGTACGATACGTATGAAGGAATGAGCGCGCCGACGGAGGAAGACGTCGACGTTGCCGGCCAGTCCGCTGATAAGAAATTTTCGCAGCGCCAGCTGAGCGAAGATTCATCCGAGTGGTGCCGCTCGCCGATCGACGATGTTCGCCTCAATCTGGAAAGTACCGGGTATCCATTGGAGAAGGTGCACTTCGTCAAAGGCAAGGTCCAGGACAGCATTCCCGGCACTTTGCCGGCCGGCCCGGTAGCCATCCTGCGTCTCGATACCGACTGGTACGAGTCGACGCGCCACGAAATGCGGCACCTCTATCCGCTGCTCGTGAAAAGCGGCGTCCTGATACTGGACGACTACGGGTACTGGCAGGGAGCCAGAAAGGCCGTCGACGAGTACTTCGCGGCGCACGACATCCGTCCGCTGATGGGCCGGGTCGATTTTGCAGGCCGGGTCATTCTCAAGCCCTGACCGTAAAGAGACTCTTCAGTCGGCCGGGTCGTCCTTGTCGTTGCCATCACGCTTGAATGCGGTGAGCTTGTCATCCACCGAACGCAGGTGCAGGTCGCGCTGCGGGAACGGGATTTCGATGCCGTTCTTGCGGAGTGCACCGAGTATTTCTTCATGCACGGCATGCGTCAGCGGCAAGCGGTCCGCCAGCTCTCGCGAATACACGTTCAGCCTGAAGTTCAGCGAGCTGTCGCCGAAACCGACGAAGTAGACTTTCGGTGCCGGGTCATCGAGTACAAGTGGCATCTTGAGCAGGGTGTCCTCCATAACGCGATGCACTTGCTGCACGTCAGAGCCGTACGAGACGCCGACCTCAATCACTATTCGGGTGATCGGATCCGACAACGTCCAGTTAATGACCTGCTCGGTGATGAAGGACTTGTTCGGGACGATGATCTCCTTGCGATCCCAGTCGGTAATCGTCGTCGCCCGAATCCGGACCCGGGACACGGTCCCGGTTAGCTGCCCGACGGTGACGGTGTCCCCGACTCGCACCGGCCGCTCGAACAGGATGACCAGGCCCGACACGAAGTTCGCGACGATCTCCTGCAGGCCGAAACCAAGGCCGACGCTGAGTGCCGCGACGAGCCACTGGATCTGCGACCACTGCCAGCCGACGATATTGAGGACCACGATCGTGCCGATCGTTATGACGACGTATCTCAGCAGCGTATTGATCGCGTAGCGGCTGCCCGGCTGGAGCGTCATCCGCTGCAGCACCGCGATCTCCATCAGGCCGGGCAGGTTCCTTGACGCAATCGCCGTGACGCCGGCGATCACGATCGCCAGCAGCAGGTCGGCAAGCGTCACGGGGACGATTGCTTCTTCACCATCGATCGTCGCCGTCTGGGACCACAGGGATACCTGGTCGAGGATGCCGAGTGCCGGGACGACACCGGACCATATGCCCCATGCGGCAATCGCAGCGAGGAAGAACAGGCCGGCGTTGAGCAAGCGCGTCGACTGCTGGTCGACTGCATCCAGGTCGAGCGGCTGGCTCTCGATGGCGGGCGCTTCGGACTCCACTTCCTCGTCGCCCTCCGCCTTGCGCGCCTCCCGTTCCTTGATCGCCATCTGCCAGGCGATCTTGCGCTTCGTGAGCGCCAGCCAGCGGGTAATAACGAGGTTGATCACGATGATGCCGAGGACGAGCCAGAAGGTATCGACAAGATGACCGGTGAGCGTCGCCGCGGTATAGAGGTAGCCGATGAGCGCCGCCAGGGCCAGCAATAACGGACTGCCAGCGCCGAGCACGTACCAGAGCCAGCGCAGGCGGGTGGTCCAATCGGCCGACCGCGATGCATAGTAGGTGGCTGCAACACCGCGTGTCGGGTGGAGCAAAGCATGAACGACGCCGCTGAAAATGACCATGACGATCACGAACGCGACTCGGCCCAGGCCTTCACGGTATTCGGGAAGCGGTGAGCCGTAGGAGAGTACCGCCGCGAAGACGACTGGCACGCCGACCACGGTCAGCCGATCCAATTGCTTGCGAATGATCGGAAGGCGCTCCTTGCTCCAGCCGAAATGGACCTGCATCACGCCTTCCTTTGCGCACAGGATCCTGAATAACAAGGTGTTGTAGAGAAACGGCGCAGTCGCCGTCAAAGCTCCGGCAACCGCAGCCGTGAAGTCAGAATGCAGCGGGCTGCGGGTCAGGGCCCATGCGATGACCGCGAACAGGACGGGAACCGGCAATGCGCGGTACGCCGAAATCAGCAGCGCCTGCAGCGTGAGCCAGATAGTGTCGGTCGACAGGCTCCCGATCTTGTTCGATATTTCCTTGAATCGCCGGGCGAGCATCCGACGCGGCAGGAACACGAAAGCAAGCAGCAGCAACGCGCCGGCCATGTTGAAGGGGCTGTAGCTGAAGGCCTCGGCAATGTAACCGAAGGTCTCCGCCCAGGACACCGGCGACGCTACCCAGGCGATTGCTGGCGCAAGACTGCCAATGTCCTTGAGCCAGAAGATCGAAGCGCTCGGAATCCAGAGCAGATGCTGGTCGAGGAACTGCTTGTACTCTTCCGCCGCATCCAGCAGGCGCCGTTGCGCGACATCCAGGTCGCCCAGTGCACGGATGTAACTCGTATACGTGGCCGCAACCTGGCCCAGCAGATCACGCCGGCTCCTTAGCAGAGACTCGACCTGTTCACGAATGGATTGCAGCTCGTCCTCGTCGATGACGTCCTCGCCAGCGGCCGTCATGGCCTCTTCCACGCGATTCTCGAAAGCCGTCAGGTCGCGGCGCTGCTCCTCAATTCGTACCTGGGCTAGTCCGATCTCGGAGAGGACCTGGCGTCTCGCACGAACCTCAGCCCGGTACTGGGAGACCTGGGGCAGGTTGCGGCGTTCCTCGACAAAAAGCCGCCCGATAGCCTGGGTAACGCCGCCGACCTCGAGTCGTTGCCTGGAGCGAGCCAGGTTCTGTTCGATTTCGCGGGCCTGTTCCTCGATGCTCGACAGCTCGCTTGTGACAATTTCGATTTCAGCGGCTACTGCAGGTAATTCACGAGTCAGCTCAGCATTACCCACCGCGAGTTCCAGAACGACGGGGTGCTTGTCCGCGGCTGCGAGTTCGGCGAGCGCTGTCTCCTGGAGCACCTGCGAGGCGCTTAGTTGCCGTTTCGCGTTCACCGCCGCCTGCAACACCTCGACTTCGCGTCGGAGGCTTGCGAGCGTGCGTTCGGTCATGTCGCGCTGCGCTCTCGTCAGTTCCAGCCTTACGCTGTTGCTGACGATCTCCTGGTCGAGACGATTGAGTTCCGCTGTTCTCGCATCGAGCTTCAGTTCCGCCGCGAGCTTTCGTGCGTCGGTGACGATCGCCAGCTCTCCCGGCGGAGGTGCCGAGTTGACGACAGCGGAGATCGCATCCATGCCGCTGCGCAGCTCGTTTATGCGTGCGCGCGCCTTCGCGGGGCGTTCCGCTTGTGTCGATTCCTGCGATTCCAGCTCGGCAAGCCTGGCTTCCGCGGCGGCGACCTCAGCGAGCTTTGTTGCCAGGGCTTGTTCGAGGTCAGCAAGCGGCGTCTTCTCATTGATGCCGAGCGAGTCCGACGTAGGCTCCTTCGCTTCCTCGTCCAGGAGTCGCCGCAGTTTCTCGGTCTCTGCCGGGGCGGTCTGAAGCGATTTGGCGAATGCAGCCGCCGCGGCCTGCGAGGACTGCATGTTCTGCAGCTGGGCCTGGGCATCGCGCAGCTGGTCGATAACCCTGGCGCGGGTCTCGTCGTCCAGGCCTTCCCGAGCCTCCACCGCCGCGATCGCGGACTCGATCTGCTGGGACGTGATCGTGCTGTCGGCTGGAATCGCGGGGATCGGTGATGCTGCCCGTACCATGCTGCCCGCGAGCACGATGACCGCGACAAAGGCAAACTGACTGAACAAGTAAGGGGTTCGTGAAATTCGTGCGGTCGAACGTGTGGTCACAGTATGGGGTCCGGGAGTGCGTGGGCAAACCGCCATTATAGGCGAAACGCCCGTCCAGCCCGACGGGTTCGCCGATTCCTCCCGGCGTAGGTATGCTTGCCCGTCTGCGATCGCGCTTTCGGGCCGCCGGGAATAACAAGGAGAAACCATGAACAAAGTCAGCGTTGCGAACTGGGACGAACTCGGAGACCGTGCACCGGCACACGCCCTCGTTGCCGGTGTCGATCTCGTCATCGTGCGCTTCGACGACACCGTTTCCGTGCTGTACGGGCGCTGTGCGCATCGGGGCGCGCTGATGGCCGACGGTTTCGTCGACGGTGACAACCTGATCTGCGGCGTGCACTACTGGGACTACCGGCTGGATACGGGCGTCAGCGAGTACAAGAACTCGGAGACGCTGCACAAGTTCGGCAGCTGGGTCGAGGACGGCAAGGTGCTCGTCGACGAGGACGAGATTCGGGCGTGGGCGCAGGTGCATCCGCAGCCCTACAAACGTGACGCCTACCAGGGCGCCTACCAGGACCCGACCGGCACATCCGACGAACCCCACGTCAAGTTCATACGCAAGCTGGCGGCCGAAGGCCTGAGCAAAACCGGGCATCACGGCCCCTCCTCGGCCATGGGCGTGTCGCGCAACAAGCTGCCGAAGTGGGACGACATCCAGTTCGTCGTTGCGCAGCTGCACAAGCTCCCGCTGCTCGACGACGAACCCGTCGGCACCGACGTTATCATCGGGGCCAACGCGAATAAGCCGCTGAAGCTCGACATACCGCTCTTCGTATCGGATATGAGCTTCGGTGCTCTCTCCGAAGAAGCCAAGGTTGCGCTTGCAAAAGGTGCGGAACTTGCAGGCACTGGGATCTGTTCCGGAGAAGGCGGCATGCTGCTCGACGAGCAGGAAGCCAACTCACGCTATTTCTACGAACTGGCGTCTGCCCGATTCGGGTTCTCCTGGGACAAGGTGAAGAGAACGCAGGCGTTTCACTTCAAGGGCGGGCAGGGCGCCAAGACCGGGACGGGCGGGCATCTGCCGGGCAATAAGGTCAAAGGGAAGATTGCCGAGGTCCGCGGCCTCGAGGAAGGACAGGCGGCAATATCGCCGGCGAGGTTCCCGGACTGGACGTCGCTACGCCAGTACGCCGACTTCACGGAAGAAGTTCGAGAACAAACCGGGGGTATCCCTGTCGGTTTCAAGCTGTCGGCGCAGCACATCGAGAAGGACATCGACGCGGCGCTCGAGGTTGGTGTCGATTACATCATCCTCGACGGCCGCGGTGGCGGCACCGGTGCGGCGCCGTTGATCTTTCGCGATAACATCTCGGTCCCCACGATCCCTGCGCTTGCGCGGGCGAGGAAGCACCTGGACGCCTGCGACGCGGCGGGCGTGACGCTGGTCATCACTGGCGGACTTCGACACCCGGCCGACTTCGCCAAGGCCATGGCACTTGGCGCGGACGCGGTGGCGTTGTCAAACGCCGCCATCCAGGCGATCGGCTGCCTCGGCATGCGCGCCTGCCACACCAATAACTGCCCGGTCGGGATCGCAACACAAAAAGAACATCTCCGGGCACGTCTGCCAGTAGACACCGCTGCCGAGCGCCTCGCGCGTTTCCTCGATGCAGCCGTCGACCTGATGAGCGTGCTGGCCAGGGCGGCCGGGCACGATCACCTGGGGAAGTTCTGCAAGGACGATCTCACCACTTTCAGTACCGACATCACGCGACTGACCGGCATCGACTACGGGGGAATATCCCCACCCTGAGCGCTCGCCGTTGCGTCTCGACTGCACGGTAAACACCTATATTTCGATGGCGCGCCCAGCGCTACGATTCCGCGGTCAACCGGGCAACGGTACCCGGAGTAGAGGTTGAACGCAGATGGATCTTACCGCTCAGTGGACAGGCGTCGCCGCGATTACCGTCTTTATCCTGGCCTACACGCTCGTCATTACCGAGGAGTACACGAGCCTCCGCAAGTCAAAATCCGTCATTCTCGGCGCCGGCATCATCTGGGCGATGATCGGCTACCAATACGCTCAGGGAGGGATCGTGCACGAGGCCGAGGAGGCGGTGCAGGAATTTGTGCTCGAGTTCGCAGAACTGTTCCTGTTCCTGCTGACGGCGATGACCTATGTGAATTCAATGAGCGAGCGCAATGTATTCAACGCCCTGCGCGACTGGCTCGTGCGCCGCAATCTGACATACCGGGCGCTGTTCTGGATCACAGGCTCCCTGGCCTTCATGCTCTCCCCCCTGATCGACAATCTCACCACGGCCCTCGTCATGTGCGCGGTGGTACTCGCCGTCGGTAAAGGCAATTCCCGATTCATAAGTATCGCCTGTATCAATATCGTTGTCGGTGCGAATGCGGGCGGCGCTTTCAGCCCGTTCGGTGACATCACGACGCTGATGGTATGGCAGCGCGGCATCGTGGAATTTCATACGTTCTTCGCGTTGCTGGTGCCGTCCCTGGTCAATTTCCTGCTGCCCGCGTTCGTGATGTCCTTCGCCGTGCCCAGGGAGCAGGCATCGGGTAGCGCAGAGAGGACACAGATGAAACGCGGCGCGAAGCGGATAATGTTTCTCTTCGCCTGTACGATTACGACGGCCGTTTCATTTCACAATTTCCTGAACCTGCCGGCTTTTCTCGGCATGATGACGGGGCTGGCATACCTCAAGTTCTTCGGCTACTACCTGCGCAAGACGCACGTCGTGGTGCCGAACGAACTTCCGCAGTACGGTGAAGCCGGTGACGTCGTGCCCTTTGACAGCTTCCGTGAAATCGAGCGCGTCGAATGGGACACGTTATTGTTCTTCTTCGGAGTCATCATGTGCGTCGGTGGCCTGAGTTTCATTGGCTACCTGGACCACGTCTCGCACTATATTTACGGTGAGCTGGGGCCGACGACGGCAAACATACTGGTAGGCGTGATGTCGGCTGTCGTCGACAACATCCCCATCATGGTGGCAGTCCTCGAAATGCACCCGACCATGGACATGCAGCAGTGGCTGCTGGTGACGTTGACGGCGGGCGTCGGCGGCAGCATGTTGTCCATCGGCTCAGCGGCCGGCGTCGCACTCATGGGTCAGGCGCGCGGCGAGTATACTTTTTTCCGCCACCTCAAATGGACGCCGGTCATCGCTCTCGGTTACGCCGCGAGCATCTGGGTGCACATGTTGATCAACACGGGCGTCTGAGAGCGGGCGTCTATTCGTCCAGCGATATGACGCGCGAGTCGCCTCGGTCGCGCGGGTCCGAGGCGGGCACCCATTCGTCTTCCTTGCGCCAGATGATCTGTACGTCACCGAATTCAAAGGGATGCGGTTCGGCGCGATAGCCGAACTCGCCGAGCAGCGATATGGTCGATTCGGGCAGTGGCCGCGTTACGCTGTAGGTGATCAGGTCCGGCGGCAGCAGCTGGTGGTGAAAGCGGGTGGACGCCACTGCCTCGTAAGGCGTCATGCCGTGGTCGAGCACGTTGATGATGGTCTGGAACACGGAGGTGAATATCGTCGAGCCGCCCGGCGTTCCGACGACCATCGCGACCTCACGGTCCTGCAGCAGGATCGTGGGCGACATGGAGGACAACATGCGCTTGCCTGGCTGTATTTCGTTAGCCGTGCTGCCGACGACGCCGAAAATGTTCGGCACACCCGGCTTGACGCTGAAATCATCCATCTCGTTGTTCAACAGGAAGCCCGCGCCACCGACGACGACACCGCATCCGTATTCCCAGTTGAGCGTGTAGGTGTTCGACACGGCATTGCCCCACTGGTCGATTATGGAGTAGTGAGTCGTATCCGGGGATTCGAGGCCCGGTTGGACTGCATCCAGTTGGGAGATCTCATCGGGGTTCACTTCACGGGCGCGCTGCGCGATGTAGTCGTCGGCGATCAGCTGGTCGATCGGGTTGTCGATGTAGTCCGGGTCACCCAGGTACTCGGCGCGATCGGCGAAGACGCGCTTCTCCATCTCTGCAACCAGGTGGATGTACTGCGGCGAGTTCTGCGGCACGCCGTCGAAGTAGTCCGCGAGGTAGTCTTTCATCTTGAGCAGCTGCACCAGGGCAAACCCGCCGGAGCTCGGCGGCGGCGCGGCCAGGATCTCGAAATCTCGCCACCGCGTGCGCAAGGGCTCGCGCCAGACGGCCCGGTATCGGTCGAGGTCTTCGGCCGTGATCAGCCCGTCGCTGCGCTCCATCTCCGCGACGATCAGGCGGGCGGTTTCTCCCCGGTAAAAATCCTCAGGCCCGAGTTCGGCGATCCGCCTGAGCGTCCTTCCCAGTTCGGGCTGCCGGAACGGCCGCTCCGTGCTGATTCTGCCGAAATGATCGTAAAAGTCGCTGGCGTCGCCGAACCAGTCCCTCATCGAGTGGATGTCGTCGACGAGCGCTTTCGCCGGCAGGAAGCCTTCCTCCGCCAGTTTCACTGCCGGCATGACAAGGTCCTTCCAGCGCAGCTTGCCATAGCGCTGGTGAGCTTCCCACAGCCCGGCGACGGTGCCGGGCACCCCGGCAGCCTGTGCCCCGATGAGGCTGGCGTTCTCGATAACCTCGCCGTGTTCGTCGAGATACATGTCGCGATGCGCGGCGAGCGCAGCGGTTTCCCGGTAATCAAGAAATGCGGGTGCACCGTCCATGTAGATCATCATGAAGCCGCCACCGCCGATGTTGCCGGCGTCGATGAACGTCACCGCCATCGAGAATCCGACGGCAACGGCCGCATCGACGGCGTTGCCCCCTGCGCGAAGCACGTCTTCGGCGACCTGTGCACCGTACTTGTCGGGGATCGCGACGGCGGCGGTTCGCGCGACGGCTTCCGTCGCCGGGGCCGTTGCCTGTGTGGTGGGCTGGTCTGCGGGGCCGCAGCCGACGAACCAGGAAGCTGCCGCCAGAAGGGCGGTGATTAACCATCTGCGAGTGCCGTTCATCGGCAAAGTGTACTACCGGAAGCGCGCCGTATTCCGGGCGAAATAGATGCGACTAGCCGAAGATCCACCAGCCGGTGTCGAGATCGTCTTCGCAGCGTTTGAGTTGTGCGCCCCATTCGCGCGCCCGGTAGTCGACCCGCCGAGCGGTCTTCTTGAGCCAGCCTTTGTGCTTGTAGGTGCCGCGCTTCCAGCCCGTTGCGCCTTCGTGGTAGGCGAGGTACTGGTTGTACGGGTCCCACTTGGAGATGCCGACCGACTTGTGCGTGTTGTAGGTGTACCAGCCGACGAAATCGATTGCGTCGTCGAAGTCGTCCCGGTCTGCAAATCGTCTGCCCGTGTCATTCTTGTAGGCCTTCCAGGTACTGTCGAGCGCCTGCGCATAACCGTAGGCATCGGACGGGCGTTTCCACGGGATGAAGCCGAGCAACCTGGTACGCGGCGGCCTGGCATCGAACTTGAACGTCGATTCCTGGTGGATGATGGACATCTGCACGTGCGTCGGCGTGCCCCAGCGCTTCTCCGATTTCCTTGCAGCTTTGTACCAGCCGCGCTTCTCCTCGAATATCGCGCAGATATTCTCGACGTCTTCCGGAGGCGTCGTCGCGCAACTCGCGAGCAGCAACAGCGCCGTCAACGCCAGGCCCATGAGTTCGGCCGCAATCGGGCGGACCCGATACTTTCGAGATTTTCTGGAAAAACCGTGCACTCTGTTGTTTAAACTAATGAAATCCGCTCAACACAGAGTATAGCGTGGTCGTGGGAGGGCCGCGACCCTGGTCGACGATCAGAACTGTTCCTTTGGAACCACCTTGAAGATCGCGTTCATGATGTGCTGCATGAAGCCGCGTGTCGGCTGCTTGCTGACCGTCTCCTCGCTGTTCTGCCACCGCAGGCGGCCATCATCGCCGATCGATACTTCCCAGGCGTTTTCGGGGTCCATGTCCCTCAGCATCAGGTTCCGCAGTTCCTGCCCGAGCCCGGTACTCTCGATGACCGCGCCCATCTCGGTGTTTATCGCGCCCGAACGTGGATCCAGGTTCATCGAGCCTATGAAGACGAGCCGGCCGTCCGAGACCGAGGCCTTGGTATGCAGCCCGACGAACTTCGCGGACACCGGCGGTACGTCCACGATCGACTGGATCGCCGCATCGGCCCGAAGTTCGAAAAGTCGCGTGCCGGTACCGACGATGTCGTCACGCCAGGGTTCGTAATGACTGTTGACCGCGGGGACATCGTGCGAGGCGAGGGAGTTCGTGAGGATCCGGACGTCGATCCCTCGGACGTTCAGGCTTCGAAGGAACTCGATGCCGCGTTCGCCCGGGATGATGTAGGCGTTGGTGATCAGCAGTTCTTCCTGCGCCCTGTCGAAGATTGCGAACATCCTCGCGACCATGCTCTGCGACACGCCTGCGGCGGTTACTTCGTCGTAGATGAGATCGCCCGTACCCGGATGCAGGAGGGGCTCGAGTTCAATAAACTCCTGCGACCAGTCCTTCGGCTCGACCGGAAACGAACTCAGCTCTTCGGAAGCGCGAGTCTTTTCCTGCATTTTTTTCCACGACGCGGCAGCTCGCTCCGGGTCGGGACTCGTCGTCAGGTTGGCTGCTGAAGCGACCCAGTCGCTGTTCCAGAATTCGTCGAACATGTCGTTCGAGTGCCGAGCCATGTCACCGATCGCCAGCACGTCGAGATCATGGAAGTTGTAGCTGTGGTGCAGGCCGAAGTAGTGATCGCCGATGTTGCGTCCGCCGATGATTGCGGCGCGGCCGTCCGCAATCAGCAGCTTGTCGTGCATGCGCGTGTTCAGCCGTTCCATCTCCGCGACCATCTCTCCGCCGCGGGAGAGCAGGTCACGTCTTTTCCACGGGTTGAAGAGACGAATTTCGATGTTCGGCTCGCGCTGGAGATCGGCGTGAATGTGTTCCTGGCCGATCGTCATCAGGTCATCCACGACCAGGCGAACGTGGACGCCCCGGCGCGCGGCGAGCACCGCGCGTTCGAGGATAAGTCGGCCGGCTACATCCGGGTACCAGAGGTAGGTCATGATATCGATCGATGAGACGGCAGAATCGATCAGGGCGAGACGCCAGGTGAGTGATTCGTGGCTCCCGTCCAGCAGGTGAAACCCTGAATACTCGGGACCATTCGTCGCGTGGATGCGGCCCGCCATATCCGCGAGCACGCCGGATGTTGCCGGCGGAAGGGCGTAACTCGGCTCCGGGCGTTCGACGTCAGTACGCAGCTGCGGGCCCGCACAGGCCAGGAGGGTGGCCGCTACCATTGGCAGCGACATGCGGTTTCGCCAGCGGTTTCGTTCTTTTGTTCTCAGGCGACGCTCATACACGCGGGTGCCAACTTTATCGAGGCCAAAGGACTGTATGGTGGCTGGATTAGTGTCACAATTGTGACAAATACTGGCGAAGGAGTCTCGGGCAGCCCGTGGAATAACGATGAAAGCTTCACAGGGGATCCTTTTCGTCGGCACCGCCATTCTGGTGGCAACCCTGTTGTCGTGTGCCAGCCTCAGGCAGCCGCGCGATCCAGTCGAGATCCAGGCTCAGATCGCCGAAGCCCGTGAGCAGGAGATCGAACTCGTGCGTGCAACCGTGGCTGACCCGGAGCGGGCCGAGCGGCTCCTGGAACTCCTGGCCGAACGCGACCGCCTCGTTGCGGAGCACGCGAAGCGCGTGATCGAGCACCGGCAAAAGATTGCGACGCTGACGGCAGACTACGATGCCCGCCGTGAGGATTTCGACGCGCTGCTTGCCCACTTCAACCGGCAACGTGCGTCGGCGCAAAAGGAGACCATCGATCTGGTGGCAGCGATGAAAGCAACAACGACAGCGGACGAGTGGAAAGTCATTTCGCGGTTCCATTTGAAACGGCTCGAGCCGCGGAAACTGGTTTACAGCGCTGCGGCGCGGGGTGGCTGACGTGTTCTGGGCGTTCATGTACTGGTATTTTTTCGGCGGTGGTGCCGGCGCCATCAACGCGGGTGCTCTGACGCCCGCTGCGGTCGAGGAGCTGAGCGACCGGGTAGCGATCGTTGTCGAGGATCCGGCGCGCGCCGAGGCTGCGCAGTCGATTCTGGTAGACCTCAGGAAGGACGTGGTCGCCTTTGACAAGAAGTTTTCGGCTTCGGGCAAAGTCGTCAGACGTTCGTATCGTGACCATGCGGCGGATCGCGCGGAGATCGAGGCGGTGCTCGATCAGCTGAACCGCGACTGGGAGCGGGGCCAGGAGCGTGTCCTCGATCTGCGCTTCGAACTGCGGGACGAGCTGACCCGGGAGGAGTGGGCGGCCCTGTACTCCAAAGAATAGCGGCCCGTCAGTCTTACCCTGATAGCGTGTCGCGGCTATGCGGCTCGGTGAAGTCGATGTCGGGACCGACGGGCACGATGCGCGTCGGGTTGATCGTCTCGTGACTCATGTAATAGTGAGCCTTGATGTGATCCATGTGCACGGTCTCGGCGACGCCGGGGACCTGGTAGAGATCGCGGACGTAGGGCCACAGGTTGGGATAGTCGACGATCCTGCGCCGGTTGCACTTGAAGTGCCCGACGTACACCGGGTCGAATCGCAGCAAGGTCGTGAACAGGCGCCAGTCTGCTTCGGTGATCCGGTCGCCCATCAGGTAGCGCCGGTCGGAAAGACGGGCGTCCAGCCACTCGAGCGATTCGAACAGCGGCTCGACTGCCTCTTCGTAGGCCTCCTGGGTGGTCGCGAATCCTGATTTGTAGACACCGTTGTTGACAGTGCTGTAGACGCGTGCGTTTATCTCGTCGATTTCTTCGCGCAACGGCTCCGGACAGTAGTCAGCCTCGGTCGCACCGACACCGTCGAATGCGGAGTTGAACATGCGGATGATGTCGGCGGACTCGTTACACACGATCGTGCTCTGTTTCTTGTCCCAGAGCACAGGAACCGTAACCCGCCCCGTATACGACGGGTCCGCCGCCTGGTACACCTGGTACATGTAGTCGGCATCATTGATCGGGTCCGGGACGACCCCATCGCCGTCCGAGAAGGTCCAGCCGTTTTCGGCCATGAACCAGTGAACCACCGAGAGCGAGATCATGTCCTCGAGTCCCTTGAGTGCGCGGAAGATCAGTGTGCGGTGCGCCCAGGGGCAGGCGTAGGACACGTACAGGTGGTAACGGCCGGCCTCGGCCTTGAAGCCCGCGGCGCCGGTCGGACCCGCTTCGCCGTCCGCCGTGATCCAGTTGCGGAACCGGGATGTGTCGCGTTTGAAGCGGCCGCCAGTCGATTTCGTGTCATACCACTGATTACGCCATTGCCCGTCAACGAGTAAACCCATTGTTGCTGCTCCTCCTGCCGCTGAAAGCTGATATTCGATACGCCGCATCATGGTAACGCGAATGCGCATGCTTTGATTCGGAGGTGCATAATGGAGACGTTATGCAGGGTCTCGATCCCGGTTTCAGCACTCAGATCATCGGACTGGGCATCGCGCTTGGAATTGGCTTCATCGTCGGCCTGGAGCGCGAATGGGCCGAGAACAAGCCGGTCGGTGTCCGTTCATTCGCGCTGATAGCCGCCTTCGGCGGCATTTCCGCTCTCATGCTGTCGGAAACCGGCGGCTGGCCCATCGCGGCCGGTCTGCTGGTGCTGGGTATGATCCTGGTGATGCACCTGCGCAACCGCGTACTGGAAGGTATCACTACGCTCGTTGCGGCGTTCGTCGTCTACCTGCTCGGTGCGGCCGCAGTCGCCGGCTATTGGCTGCCCGCGATCGTCCTTGGTGGCGCCGTCACGGTGTTGTTGCACTGGAAGCAACCGCTGCATCGCTGGGTGGACAGGCTCGGGGAAGGCGATTTCGAGATCATTGCGAGGTTCGTGCTGATCGCGCTCGTCATCCTGCCCGTCTTGCCGGATCGCACATTCGGACCCTACGGGGTTTTCAATCCGTTCACGGCCTGGCTGCTGGTTGTCCTGATCGTCGGTATCAACCTGGTGGGCTTTATCGCATTCCGGCTCATTGGGACCCGTGCCGGAGCCTGGCTTGCCGGCCTGGTCGGCGGGCTCGTATCCAGCACGGCCACGACGATCAGTTACGCGGGCATGTCAAGGCGGCAACGCGACCTCGGGGCGATCGCAGCTCTTGTCATCCTGGTGGCGAGCACCGTCGTCTACGCCCGTGTGCTCGTCGAACTGGCCGTCGTCGCGCCCGAGCTCGTGAAGGCCATGATCGGGCCGGCGGCTGCTCTCAGCGTTGTCCTGCTCGTTCTCAGTGGCATGGCATACAGGCGATTCCAGCGCAAATCCGTCATGGAGTTTCCGGATCGCGAAAACCCCGCGCGTATTCGCCAGGCACTGATATTCGCCCTGCTGTATGTTGCGATCCTGTTCGCAGTAGCGGCGGCACGCGAGCTCGTCGGCAGCGAGGCCGTCTACGCCGTCGCATTCATCTCGGGCCTTACGGACGTCGATGCGCTGACCTTGTCGATAGGGCAGCTGCATTCGGCTGCCAGAATCGACAGCGACAATGCGTGGCGAGCGATCTTCCTCGCCACGCTTTCGAACCTGCTCTTCAAGATCGCGGCCGCGTCGTTCCTGGGGTCCCCGGAACTCAGGAAGTGGATGCTCGGCTCAGGGGCCATTGCGCTGGCAGCGGGCACGGCGCTGCTGTTCCTCTGGCCCTGATCGAAAAGGTGACAGTGACCGCGGGGCACTTTCACCCCAGGTGCCAGGCACCTTAAGTGGCTGGCACCTGTATTTCGTAACGCTTTCTGTTCAGAATTCGACCATGACATCGAATCAAATCTGCAACGTGTTGTTCCTGTGCACCGGGAACTCGGCGAGGAGCATCCTGAGCGAGGCGATTCTCGATCGACTCGGTGCAGGCCGGTTCAGGGCCTTCAGCGCGGGCAGCAAGCCGGTGGGCCAGGTAAATCCCGGAGCGCTGGAATTGCTGCGGCGGCGGGGATTTTCGACGGATGGCCTGCGTTCAAAGTCCTGGGACGAATTCGCCGGTCCGGATGCGCCGAAAATGGGCTACATTGTCACGGTCTGCAACAACGCCGCCGGAGAAA
>JAACFE010000145.1 GCA_009937525.1 Gammaproteobacteria bacterium | reverse complement strand
GTTGGCAACCAATGAAGCAGTCTTTCACCGTTGATGCGGATACGGGCCTGATCGAACCGGCGCGGCAATGCCCGAGCCCGAACCGGGATGCGCGACCGTCGGGCGAGGAGCCACGCCTGGTCGTATTGCACGGCATCAGCCTGCCGCCGGGCCGTTTCGGTGGCCCGGAGATCGAGCAGCTCTTCTGCAACTGCCTGGACTGGGATGCCCACCCGTATTTCTCGGAGATACGAGGCCTCGAGGTGTCCGCTCACCTGCTCCTGAGGCGCGACGGCGCCGTCATACAGTTCGTTCCGTTTACGGATCGGGCGTGGCATGCCGGCGAGTCGTGTTTCCGGCGCCAGACGCGCTGTAATGATTACTCGATCGGCATAGAACTCGAAGGCGAGGACGATGTGCCTTATACGGATGCACAGTACGAGCTGCTTGCCCCGATGCTGGCCGCAATCCTGCGTGCGTATCCGGCAATATCGGCTCGCGAGATTGCTGCGCATTCGGATATCGCGCCCGGCCGAAAAACCGATCCGGGTCCTGCTTTCGACTGGCTCCGATTGTATGATGGACTCACTGGCCAACTCGCCTGAGCCGTATCCATGACCCTGATCGCCCTGCTCATCGGACTGATTATCGAGCGCCTCGCGACGCAGATTTTTCACTGGCGCCGCATGCGCTGGCTCGACCGGATAATCGACAAGGGTTTTTCGATGTCCGCGCGGTTCGCGAACTGGCCGTCCCTGATCCCGGTTATCGTGTTGACCGTTGCCCTGGTCCTGCCCGTTGCGGCTGTCACGATCGCGCTCGTCGATCGCCTGTTCGGATTTCCTCACCTGATCCTGGCGGTAGTGGTCCTGTTCTTCTCCCTCGGACCCAACGACATCGGTGAAGACGTCAACGAATATTGCAGCGCATTGGAGGATGGCGACGACGAGCGGATCGGCCAGACGGTGAAGGCGCTGGTCGAGGATGCCGGGCCCGACGACCCGATGGAACGGTTTCGCTGGGTCGAAGAGGCGGTCTGTATTCAGGCCAACAACCGTCTGTTCGCGGTCATCTTCTGGTTCGTGCTGCTGGGCCCGCTCGGGCCGCTGGGCGCCTGGTCGTACCGTGTGACCGACCTGGTGCGCCGCCGTGCGGTGTTCCAGGCGGGCCGCGATGAAAGTGGTATGGCGTCGATAGAGCCGCTGCGTGACGCAGCAGTGATGCTGCACGGCTGGCTTGCCTGGATACCTGCGAGGCTTACCGCGATCGGTTACGCGGTGGCCGGCCATTTCGATGCCGCGCTGGCGGCATGGCGTGGCGATAGCGATGCGCACGCCGGAACGACGTCCGAAAACAGCGAACGGCTGCTTGCCAGGGTAGGCGTAGCAGCCCTGGCGCTGGACACCGGTGCGGACGAGGATCTCACCGCGCGAGGCGTACGAGGCGCGACTGCGGCCAAGCGCCTGGTGTTCAGGTTGCTGCTCATCTGGGCCGTCATCATCGCCGCAATGACGCTCTATGGCTGGACCGTGTGAGGCGACCGGCACTCACTCTACTCATCGCATCGCTGTCGACGCTCTTCGCCTGCGAAAGCCCGGACGCTCCACCGGATCCCGCAGACACCACGATCTCCCCGCGTATCGTTACGCTCGCGCCGAATCTCGCCGAACTCGTGTTTGCCGCCGGCGCCGGCGATTCGCTCGTGGGTGTCAGCGCTTATTCCGATTATCCGCCCGCGGTCGAGACGCTTCCCCTCGTCGGTGACGCATTCACGATCGACCAGGAGCAGCTCGCACTGTTGCGTCCCGACGTGTTGCTGGCCTGGGAGAGCGGTACGCCGGCGCACGTCGTGGATGAACTGAGGCAGGTGGGCTACGCGGTCGAGACCATCAGGACACGCAACCTCGATGACATTGCGGCAGCCCTTGCGCGGATCGGCGCGATCGCGGGTAGGCCTGAGCAGGCACGCAAAGCCGCCGCGAAGTTTACTTCCGCGCTGCAGGAACTCGGCGATGCCCATGCCGATGCGGAGCCGATACGCGTGTTCTACCAGGTATCGAGCCGCCCGCTGTACACGGTCAGTCGCGAGCATTACGCGAGCGAGCTGATAACGCTCTGCGGTGGGCGCAACGTGTTTGCGGATATTGGCGAGCTGGCGCCGGCGATCGACGTGGAAGCCGTCGTCGACCGGGACCCCGAGGTCATGCTGGCGAGCGACGATGCGGGCGCTGACGCCTTCACCGAATGGGACCGATGGCCTGCGATTGCAGCGAACCGCCATGGCAACCGGTTCCTGCTGCCGGCGGACGAACTCAGTCGCCCGACCCCTCGCGTACTTGCGGCAGGTATCGCCATCTGTGAGGCGCTGCAGTTGGCACGGACGAGAACAACCGGTACAGGCGATGACACGGAAAGCTGATCCCGAGATCCGTCCGGCGCATGCCGCTGACATGGAAGCGGCTACAGCGCTGCTCCGGGCCGCCGGACTGCCGGCCGACGACCTGTCCGTGGAACTCCTCGAAAATTTCCTGGTGGCAACATCGGGCACTGCGATCGTCGGGATGATCGGTCTGGAGCCGTTTCAGGGCATCGGGCTGCTGCGCTCGCTCGTCGTCGGTCCGGGCACGCGCGGCCGGGGCGTTGGCCGCTTGCTCGTGGCCGGGCTGGAAGCCCGTGCACGCCGGCTCGGCCTGTCGGAACTCTGGCTGTTGACGATCGACGCGGATCCCTATTTCAGCAGGCTGGGCTACCGGGTGCAGGACCGCGGCAGGGCCCCCGAGGCGATACGCGGTACCGCGGAATTCTCGACGCTCTGCCCGGGCGATGCCGTGCTGATGATGAAGATGGTCTAGCCGCGGTCGCGGTTCCAGAGCACCTCCGTGCCGCCTTCCATTCGTGACAGCACGCGTGCGTAAACGAACAGGAGGTCGGAGAGCCGGTTCAGGTAGCGCAGCACTTCGTTTCTCACACGCTCGGCGTCGGCGAGCGTCTTCGTCCGCCGTTCCGCGCGGCGCACGATGGTTCGTGCGAGGTGGCAGGCCGCTGCAGCCGGGCTGCCGCCGGGAAGAATGAAGTCGTTCAGCGCAGGCAGCGCGCTGTTGTGCTCATCGAGCTCCTGCTCAAGCCGGTCGATCATTGCGTCCGTGATGGCGCTGTGTCCCGGGATGCACAGCTCTCCGCCAAGCTCGAACAGATCGTGCTGCACCTCCGTCAGGCTCGAACGAATCGAGTCGGGCAGGGAGTCGTGCGACAGGACTACGCCGATTGCGCTGTTGGCTTCGTCGACCGTGCCGTAGGCTTCGACCCGCGGGCTGTCCTTCGGCGTCCTCGAGCCGTCACCCAGGCCGGTCGTGCCGTCATCGCCGGTGCGTGTGTATATCTTGCTGAGTCGTTTACCCATCGTTATGGCCTGCGATATTTGAGTTCGACGAACGCGCTGCGGCCCTGCATGCGAAAGTTCGCAGCGGTCTGGTAGTCGGCATCGAACAGGTTCTCGACACGTGCATTGAGCTGCAGGGTTTCCGAAAGCTGTACCTGGCCCGTGATGCTCGCGACCACGTAGCCGGGCAGGGTCACGCCGCCGAAGTCCTCGCGATCGCCGCTCGCGAGCGCCGACAGGCCCAGCCTGTGCTGCCCGACATCCTGAGTGTAGCTCAGCGTGATGCTCTCCTCTGCGCGGCGCAACAGCCTCGAGTCGCTGCTGGTGTTCTCCGCACGTTGTCTGACCAGGTCGGCGCGCAGGGAGAAGGAATCGCCCAGGTACTCGTAACCGAGCTGTGCGCCGCGTATCTCCGCGGCGTCGATGTTGACCAGCGTGAAGGTCGCAAAGTCGAATTCGATGAGGTCCTCGATATCGTTGGCGTAGAACTCGATGTCGACTGTGTGACGGTTGCCTGGTGCGTATCGCAGGCCGAACTGGTATTCATCCGAGATCTCGGGCTCGAGGTCCGGATTGCCGCCGAATCCGTAGCGGTCGGTCGCATCCGGTGCGCGGAATGCGCGGCCCAGCCCGGCGCGCATCGTCCAGGATGGCGTCAATTCGTAGCCGTACTCGACGTTGTAGGTCGTCTGGTTGCCGAAGGAATCGTGGTCGGTCAGTCGCGCAGCAATGAACGCCCGCTGCCGGTCACTGATCCACTGGTCCTGGAGGAATATCGCCTTCACATCCGTGTCTTCGTCGAAACCGGAACCGAAGGACAGCGTCTTCGCGGATTCCTGCATGGCAAACAATCCCGCGGTGACAGTGTGTTCGGAGAAAGCGAGCGTATGCTGCCAGTCCAGGCTGAGTCGATCGGATTCCACGAAGTCTTCAGACTGGTTCTGTTCGATGCGATCCAGCATATGGGAAACAATCAGCTTGTTCGTGCCCCTCGCGGAGAGCTGCTTGTCGAACTGGAATGCCGTAACGGAATTGCGGAATTCCTGGTCGACCGGCGCCAGGAAAAAATCGAGATACTCGACGGTGCCTTCGGCGCGCCAGTGCCGCAAGCTGATTTCCCCGCCGCCGATGTCGCGTGCTGCGTGGACATTGAGCGATAAGTTGTCGTAACCGCGATCGATGTCTGACTCGAGCCTCGGTGGATAGCCGTCCGTATCCTGCCAGTCCAGCGTGATGCCGAACTGGTTCTTTTCATCGCGGACGCCACCCGACAGGAACGCGGAGCGCGATTCGAAGCTCCCGGCGCCGGCACCGGCCTCGATGTGCGTACTGTCCGCGCGGCGCGTAATGATATTGATGACGCCACCTATCGCATCCGTGCCGAACAGCGCCGAGCGGGCACCCTTGACGATCTCGACGCGCTCGATGACTTCCGGGGAGATGTGCTGTATCGCGGCCCCGCCGATCGTTCCCGGGTTCATGCGGACGCCGTCGATGAGCACGAGCGTGTGATTGCTCTCGGTGCCGCGCATGAAAAACGAAGTCGCCTGGCCGGGGCCGCCATTGCGGCCGATATCGATGCCGGCTTCGAAACGCAGCAGTTCGGCAAGATCCGTGGCCAGCGACAACTCGATATCGTCACGGGTTATCACCCGGACCGGCACCGTTGCCTGCTCGAGCGGAATTTCGGTCCGCGTTGCGGTCACGATGATCGTATCGCTCGGCGAAATTTCGGACGCATGAGCCTGTGCCGCGACGGACAGCAGCAATGCCGTCGTCGCGACAAAACGGAACAATTTCATCTGTCTCCCCCGTGCGTGCCCTCCGCACGCGACCTGCTTCTTGTTAGCCAGAACGGCCGCGGGGAGTCGGGTCAACAGCTTGCGGTGGCCCGAACAAGCGCCCGCCGCGCCGTTCGCGTGTTCACCAGGCCGGTCTCCGGGCTTACGAGCGGATTGCATCCTGCCGCAGCGCC
>JAACFE010000144.1 GCA_009937525.1 Gammaproteobacteria bacterium | reverse complement strand
CGGCGACTGACGCGCTACCCGCGGCTTTTCGCGGGTATGATTGGCGTATGGATTACGCCGCCACCATATTGTCCAAACTGCCGGGCGCGTCGAAACGCGACCACGGCATGCGGCATCTCGTCGACACGCTGCAGACCTATCTGCCACAGGAGCAGATCGACACGATAATACGCGCCTACGAATTCGGTGCGGAGGTGCACGAAGGACAGACTCGCAAAACCGGCGAACCGTACATCTCGCACCCGGTGGCGGTTGCGCAGTCTCTCGCCGAGATGTACCTCGATTCCGAGGCGATAATGGCGGCGATCCTGCACGACACCGTCGAAGACACGGAAGCCACGCTCAAGCAGATCGAGGAGAAATTCGGCCAGGAAGTCGCGCTGCTGGTCGACGGCGTCAGCAAGCTCGATCAAATTCAGTTCCGTTCGCGCGCAGAGGCCCAGGCCGAGAGCTTCCGCAAGATGATGCTCGCGATGATCGAAGACATCAGGGTCATCCTCGTGAAGCTCGCCGATCGGCTTCACAACATGAAGACGCTCGATGCGATGCCTGCCAGCAAACGCAAACGCATCGCGCGGGAAACCCTGGACATCTATGCGCCCATCGCCAACCGGCTGGGCATCAATCGTTTCAAGGTCGAACTCGAGGACCTCGGCTTCCGCTACCTGCACCCGCTGCGCTATCGCGTACTCGACCGCGCACTGAAGAAGAGCAAGGGCAGCCAGCGCCAGATCGTCAAGCGCATTTCCGACGAACTCATAAAGACACTCGAGGCGGAAGATATCGACGGCCAGGTCATCGGCCGTGAGAAACACCTGTACAGCATTTACAAGAAGATGGCCGAGAAGAAACGCATGCTCTCGGACATCGTCGACGTTTACGGTTTCCGGATCATCGTGGACGACGTCAGCACCTGTTACAAAGTATTGGGGCTGGTACACGGCCTGTACAAGCCGGTGCCGGGACGCTTCAAGGACTACATCGCTATTCCACGTCTAAACGGTTACCAGTCACTGCACACGACCTTGTTCGGACCGAAGGGCCTGCCGCTGGAGGTCCAGATCCGCACCCGGCAGATGGACCACGTGGCCGAGTCCGGCGTGGCGTCCCACTGGCAGTACAAGGCGGAAGACAAGGAGGACGCGACGCCCCAGCGCCGCGCGCGCCAGTGGCTCGCGAACCTCGCGGAACTGCAGAAGTCCGGAACCTCCGAGGAGTTCCTGGAAAGCGTCAAGGTCGACCTGTTCCCCGACAAGATCTACGTGTTCACGCCCAAGGGCGACATCATGCCTTTGCCGAAGGGCTCGACCACGGTTGACTTTGCCTACGCGGTGCACACCGATATCGGCAACCGCTGCGTGGCGGCGAAGGTCGACCGCGGCCTGGTGCCGCTGCGCACCGAACTGAATAACGGCGAGACGGTCGAGATCGTCACGAGCCGTGGCGCCAAGCCAAATCCGAACTGGCTGACGTTCGTTCGCACCGCCAAGGCCAGGACGGCGATCCGCAATCACATGAAGAAGATGCGCTCGGCCGAGTCGATCGATCTCGGCAGGCGCCTGCTCGACCGCGCCCTGAAGGATCTCGACTCATCGTTGCGCAAAGTCGGCAAGGTTCGCATGAAGGCGGCGCTCGAGGAGCTGGGCCTGAACAACACGTCCGAGCTGTTCGAGCAACTCGGGCTGGGCGAGCGGCTGGCGCCGCTGACCGCCCGGCTGTTGCTCGGCATCGACCAGGACGGCAAACCGCGGACGAGCCATGCGAGCCTGACGATCGCCGGCACCGAGGGCATGGTGGTGAGCTACGCGAAGTGTTGCCACCCGATACCGGGCGACAACATCATGGGCTACCTCAGCTCCGGCCGCGGCATCGTGATTCACCGCAACTCCTGCGGCAATCTGTCGAACTTCCGCAAGCACTCGGAGAAATGGATCTCGTGCAGCTGGGAGAAGAGCATCGATCGCGAATTTGCCAGCCAGATAAAGGTCGAGACGATCAACAAGCCCGGCGTACTCGCCGAAGTGGCGGCGACGATCGGCGGCTCGGGTTCCAACATCGAACAGGTCGAGGTGGTAGGCCGACATGACGATTGTTCGGTCCTCTCGTTCCTGATCAAGGTAAGAGACCGCAACCACCTGGCCCGCATCCTGCGTGACGTGCGCAACATGCAGAATGTCGTGCGCATTGCGAGGGATTGCGCCTGACCAACAGACGAAGAGCAGTCATGAGCAAAACAGCGATCCATACCGGCAATGCGCCGGCCGCTATCGGCACCTACTCGCAGGCGATCGACGCCAATGGGCTCGTATTCCTGTCCGGCCAGATCCCGCTCGACCCCGCAACAATGGAAGTCGTCGATGGCGACTTCGAGGCGCGCGCCCGGCGGGTGTTCGACAACCTCGCCGCTGTTGCGGAAGCCGCGGGCGGTTCGCTGGACGATGTCGTCAAGCTGACGGTATTCCTCACGGACCTCGGCAATTTCGCGACCGTCAATGCCGTCATGCAGGACTACTTCAAAGAGCCGTTCCCGGCCCGCGCCGCCGTCGGCGTGGCGTCGTTGCCCAAGGGTGTTGACGTGGAGGCGGACGCGATACTCGCCATTGCCCGGTGACGCCCGAACCCGATTCACCGCTGACTGCCCTCGCCGGAGTCGGTCCGGCGCTTGCAAAAAAGCTCGAGCGGCTCGGTCTTTACCGGGTCGAGGATCTGCTGTTCCTGCTGCCACTGCGCTATGAGGACCGGACGCGGCTCCTGAAGCTCGGCGCACTCGTCGCCGGCGAGCGCTGCCTCGTGACGGGCGAGGTCCTGCTCGCAGAAACGGCTTATCGCGGCCGCCGCAATCTTCTGGTGCGCATCGGCGACGGCAGCGGCCAGCTGACTCTTCGTTTCTTCCATTTCTCGCGCAGCCAGGAGGCCCAGTTCCAGCCCGGCGTGCGGGTCACCTGTTTCGGCGAGGTGCGCAAGGGACGTGCCGGTTTCGAAATGATTCACCCGGAATATCGCTTGTTGCGTGAGGGCCGGGACCCGGCCATCAACGATTCGCTCACGCCGATCTACCCGGCGACCGAAGGCGTGCAGCAGGGGCGGCTGCGCAATCTCACGGAGCAGGCGCTGACGGCGATGCGGCGCAGGCCGCCCGAGGAACTGCTGCCCGAAGCCATTCGCCGCGAGCTCACGATGCCCTCCCTGGCCGAGGCGATTCTCTACCTGCACCGGCCGCCGCCCGACGCCGACGTCGCGCTCATGGTGGCAGGACGCCACCCCTGCCAGCAGCGCCTGGCTTTCGAGGAACTGCTCGCGCATTACCTGAGCCTCAAGAATCTCCGGGCGCTTGCGGACACGGAATCCGCGCCGGCGCTCCGCGGCGGCCAGGACCGGATCGATGCGTTCATCGAAAAATTGCCGTTTCGGCTGACAGGCGCGCAGCAGCGCGTCACGGAAGAGATCCTCGGCGACATGCAGGCGCCGCACCCGATGATGCGGCTCATCCAGGGCGACGTCGGCTCCGGCAAAACCGTCGTCGCCGCGATTGCCTGCCTCAAGGCCATGGCGTGCGGCGTGCAGGCCGCAATCATGGCGCCGACCGAGCTGCTGGCAGAACAACACTGCCGCAACTTCTCCGAATGGTTCCGGCCGATCGGCCTGGAGCCGGCTTGGCTCGCCGGGAGCCAGAAGGCCGCGGCGCGGCGCGAAGCGCTCGCATCGATCGCCGACGGGAGTGCGCCGCTGGTCGTCGGCACCCACGCACTGTTCCAGGAAGGCGTGAGCTTTCAGCGTCTGGGGCTGGTCGTTATCGACGAGCAGCATCGTTTTGGCGTACACCAGCGCATGGCGCTGAGAGAGAAGGGTATCGGTGAAGCCGGCCATCCTCACCAGCTCGTCATGACGGCGACACCGATTCCGCGCACGCTCGCCATGGCCGCGTACGCGGATCTCGACGTTTCCATCATCGACGAGCTGCCACCGGGCCGGCAGGCGGTCACGACCGTCGCCATCCCCGAAACGCGGCGCGACGAAATCATCGAGCGTGTGCGCGCCGCGTGCGCGACCGGGCAACAGGCTTACTGGGTCTGCCCGCTGATCGAGGAATCGGATGTGCTCGACTACGAGGCGGCGCAGGCCAGCTACGAGATGCTGACTGCTGCGTTGCCGGAACTGCGCGTCGGCCTGGTGCACGGCCGGATGCGTCCCGCGGAAAAGGAACGCGGCATGCGCGCATTCAAGGAGGGCCTGATCCAGCTGCTGGTGGCAACGACGGTGATCGAAGTCGGCGTCGACGTGCCGAACGCCAGCCTGATGATCATCGAGAATGCCGAGCGCATGGGCCTTTCTCAGCTGCATCAGCTGCGCGGGCGGGTCGGCCGTGGCGCCGCGAAAAGCCACTGCGTGCTTGTCTACAAGCCGCCGCTGGGCGCGGCCGCGAAGACGCGCCTCGCTGTATTGCGGGATACCAACGACGGTTTCGTCGTGGCACAACGTGACCTCGAGCTTCGCGGCCCCGGTGAACTGCTTGGCACACGCCAGACCGGCCTCCCCGAATACCGTATCGCCAACCTCGTTCGCGATGCCGAGCTCATGCCCAGAGTTCAGCTCGTCGCGGAACGAATCACGCGCGATACGCCGAAAACGGGCACAGCGATCATACGGCGCTGGCTCGGCGATGCCGGGCGCTACGGGAAGGTCTAGAAACAGCCTCGACGGTACCCGCGGCCGCTATATGCTGCACCCTGCTTCTGGTAACCTCGCCGCGATGAAATTCCTCGTCGGCAATATCGCTCCCGATATCGTCTCTCAGCTCCGCAATTACGCGAAACTGATGCGCCTGGACAGGCCCATCGGCATCTGGTTGCTGCTCTGGCCCACGCTCTGGGCGCTGTGGCTCGCCGGGGAAGGCCATCCGGATCCGGGCCTGTTCGTCGTGTTCGTGCTCGGCGTCGTCGTGATGCGGTCCGCGGGCTGCGTACTCAACGACTACGTCGACCGCAACATCGATCCCTACGTCGAACGGACGCGCACCCGGCCAATTGCTTCCGGCGCGGTGTTGCCGATGGAAGCATTGACGCTGTTCACAGCGCTCGGCTTCATTGCCGTCGGCCTCGCGACCATGCTGAACCGGCCGGCGCAGCTGCTGGCCATCGTCGCCGCGGCGTTGACGATCGCGTACCCGTTCTTCAAACGCTTCGTGTCTATACCTCAGTTCATCCTCGGTGCCGCATTCGGCTGGGCTGCACCGATGGCATTCGCGGCGCACACCGGCGGTACGCCGCAGCTGGCCTGGCTGGTATTCGGCGCGACACTCGTGTGGGCCGTCATCTACGACACCTTCTACGCGATGGTCGACCGCGAAGACGACCGCA